>DASQYN010000671.1:0-5151 GCA_035639215.1 Burkholderiales bacterium | reverse complement strand
CGAAGAACCAGCCGGCGGGCTTGCCCGACTGCAGCGCCTGCCATACCTGCGGATGCGCCTCGCGCACGCGCTGCCCCGAATCCTTCTCGATCGCCTCGCGCTGCGCGTCGCTGAGCTCGAGCGGATGGACGGCGAAGCTCGTGCCGGCCGGAAAGAGCGCCGCCTGCGCCTGCTCGACGGTGAGGTACTGCACTGCGTACGCCGGGGCTGCGACGACGATCGCGGGAGCAAGCATCCACTGGATACGGGACGACAACGGCCAGCCTCCAAGAGAGCGGGTGGGATGGCTGGCGAGACCGGCGGAGCGCCGGTCTTGGCTGGCTAGATCAGAAGGCTAGCAGTAATGAGAATTACTCGCAATGACTCCGCTCGTCGAAAGCCGCGCACGCTTCGGTCATCGCGGTTACGAAGTGCTCGTGCTTGCTGCATAGCCCGGTCTCGCCGCGCACCGAGCCATAGCCGGAGCTGAGGATGTTGAACCCGGGGACGGCGCGCTCGAGCGCTGCGGGCGTGCCGATCAGGAATCGGCACGCGCCGCAGCGTCGTTTCAGATCTTTGACCAATAGTCGCCGAAGACTACGACGGAAAGGATGTAGCCCAGCACGACGTTCACCCCCACGCCGATGGTGAAGGCCCAGAACGTCTTCCAGCCCACCGCGTGCAGCTCGCGGAAGCGGGTCGTCAGGCCGATCGCGAGGAAGCAGAAGATGAACGCCCAGGTGCGCAACGCCGCGAGCGGCGCCAGCAGGTCCGGACGCACCGACTTGTTCAGCGCGGTCACGTCGAACGATCCGGTAAAGGCCGTCATCAGCAGCGAGGCGACGAAGAAGCCGATGACGAACTTCGGGAAGCGCCACCAGATCTCGCGCGTGTCGGGCGCACGGCCGGTCTCCTTTTTCTCCCAGGCGATGGTGGCGATCGCCGCCCAGACCACCGACCAGATGCCGATCCAGATGTCGCGGCCGATCACCTTCATCAGCGTGAACGCCTTGATCGCCGCGTCCTCGTTGCCGACCATGTGGCCGTAGGTCGTCGCGGCGGCAAAGCCCGCGGCGTCGGCGAATTCCGAGGTGCCGATCCACGCACCCGCCACGCCCGCCGAGAGCCCCATCGCGCGGGAAACGAACGGCAGCACGATGATCATGATCAGCGCCCAGACCACCACGAGGGTGATCGAGGTGTAGATGTGCTCCTTCTTCGCCCGCACCGAGGCGGCGATCGCCATCGAGGCCGACACGCCGCACACCGCGCCGCCCACGCCGATCACCGCGGCGAGCCGCCGGTCGAGGCCGAAAGCGCGCGTGGCGAGGAAGTAGATGACCAGGCAGGTGACGAGCGAGATCAGCGTGGCCTGCGCGATCGCCACCGGGCCGGCGACCAGCACCAGGGTGATCGGGAACGTCGCGCCGAGCATGACGATGCCGAGCTTGATGAAGTACTCGACGCGGAACCCGTCGTCCATCCACTTCGGCAGCGGAAAGACGTTGGCGATGACCAGGCCGAGGATCAGTGCGACCAGCGGCGCTTCCATGTTGAACTTGGCGGCGTTCGCCCAGCCGGCGATCGCGAACATGATGACCGACAGCACGTACAGCACGATGAAGGATGGAATGAACCGCCCGGGGGAGACCCCCATGACGCGCGTAGTGAAGCCGAACAGGATCAGCCAGAAGATCAGCTGATAGAGGTACAGGCTCGCGTTCTGGCTGAAATGCGCGGCCAGCTGGTCGAAGGAGCTCCACTTCAGCCCGCCGGGGTTGATGGCGAGCGCCTTGAGGACATTGGTCGCGCCCGCTTCGAAGAGCAGGATGGCGCCGATCATCAGACCGAGGCCGAGCCAGACGGCCCACCAGTCCTCCTTGAGATACAGCTCCTTCCAGCCGAGGTTCCTAGGAATGACTCCGGTGCCTTCGTTCCATGCCTCCTGAGTGCTGCTCATCGCTTGGTCCCCTCCGATTTAGTGGCTCTTCGAGTTCGAGTTCTAAAACCTCCGACGATCGTTCTTGTACCAGCAGCGGCCCAGCCTCCCCGGGCCACGGGATCATACGCCCGCAGCAGCAAACCCGCTCAGGGCGCGCGGGTCGAGGACCGTGACGCGCTCGCGCTCGAGTCTTACCCAGCCGCGCACCTCGAAGCCGCGCAGCAGCCGGCTGACGATCTCGCGCACGCTGCCGAGCTCGTCGGCGAGCTTCTGCTGGGTCAGCTCCAGCACCGGGCCGCGCTGGACGAGCAGCTGCGCCAGGCGCTGGTCCAGCTTGCGGAAAGCGACCGCGTCGACGAGCTCCATCATCTCGGAGAGGCGCTCCCCGTACAGCGAGAAGACGAAGCGGCGGAAAGGCTCGGCCTCGACCATCAGCTTCTGGAAGAGCTCGGCCGGCAGGCTGAGCAGCGTCACGTCCTCCTCGGCAATGCCGCGCGCCGAGTAATCCGAATGTCCGATCAGGCAGCCGCCGGAAAGGATGCACCCCTGGCCGGGCTCGACGCGGTAGAGCAGGATCTCGCGCCCGCCGGGCGAGCCTTTGGATACCCGGACACTGCCTTCGAGCACGAGCGGGAAGCCGCGGCAGGGCTGTCCGGCATCGAACAGCACGCCGCCCGCCGGAACTCGCAGCACTTGCGCTCCTTTCACGAGCTGGTCGAGCTGGAGGGCCGAAAGCTGCGAGAAAACCGGAAAGCGCCGAAGCAGGAGCTCGCGCATCGAGCGAGTTTAGCCGCTTGACCTGCATCAACGGCAGGCCCGCCCGCGCGGCCAGAATGAGCTGTGGAACCTAGGTTACAGACGCCCTCGAGCTGCGCCACTAGCCTCGCCTCGTCTTCCATTACGAGTGAGGCGCACCATGTCCATCGAGAATCTGGTCCGTATCTTCGCCGGGGCATTCATCCTCGTGTCGCTGGCGCTGGCGCTGTACGTCAACACGAACTTCCTCTGGTTTACCGCGTTCGTCGGCGCGAATCTCTTCCAGAGCGGTTTCACGGGCGTCTGTCCGCTCGAAGCCATCCTCAAGCGGCTCGGCGTGGGCTCGACAAAGGCCTGTGCATGACCGAGGGCGGGTGAGGATGCGCCGTCGCAGCCTGGTAATCGCTTCGCTCGCCGCCGGCGTGCTGGTCGCGGCGGGCGCTTTCCTTGCGCTGCGGCCGCCGCACCCGTCGTCCGATGCTGGCGCGGGAAGATCCTCGCCGGCCGAAGGAGCGATCGCCGTGGCGAGCGTGGCACTGCGCGAGATGGACGTGGACTACACGGCCGAAGCGGTGATCGAGGCGGTGCGCCAGTCGACGGTTTCGGCGCAGATCGCCGGCCGCATCGTCGAGCTGCGCTTCGACGTCGGCGACTTCGTGAAGAAGGGCGAGGTGATCGCGCGCATCGACGAGCGAGCCGTGTCGCAGGCGGAGGCCGCGAGCGTCGCGCAGGTGCAGGAGGCGCAGGCGGCGCTCGCCAACGCACGCGCCAACTACGAGCGCTCGAAGCAGCTCCTCGCGCAGAAGTTCATCAGCCAGGCGGCGCTCGACCAGGCCGAGGCGAGCTACAAGTCGGCGCAGGCGCGCGTCTCGGCCCTGCTCGCCGGCGCCGGCCAGGCTGCCACCGAGAGGAGCTTCGCCACCGTCGTCGCGCCCTATAGCGGGGTGGTGTCGGCGCGCCATGTGGAGCTCGGCGAGATGGCGACGCCCGGCAAGCCGCTCTTCACCGGCTTCGACCCGGCGACGCTCCGCGTGGTGGCCAACGTGCCGCAGGCCGAAGTGGCGGCGATCCAGGCGGGAGCGAAAGCGCGCGTCGAAGTGCCGTCGCTCGGCCGCTGGGTCGATGTGAAGAGCATGGTGATCGTGCCTTCGGCCGACCCGCGGACCCATACCACCCGCATCCGGCTCGAGCTGCCCGGCGACGTGCGCGGCGTCTATCCCGGCGTGTATGCGCGGGCGCATTTCGTGGTCGGCCGGGCGTTGAAGCTGCTCGTGCCGCGTGCGGCGCTCCTGCGACGCAGCGAGGTCACCGCGGTGTACGTGATCGGCTCCGACGGCACGCCGCGCCTGCGCCAGGTGCGTCTGGGCGAGGCGGCCGACGAAAGCTCCGTCGAGGTGCTCGCCGGCCTGCAGCCGGGCGAGCGCGTGGCGCTCGAGCCGGTGAAGGCAGGATTGAGCACCGGCAGTCCCTGAGCCATGGGTATTTCCGGGCGTATTGCGGCTTACTTCCAGGGCTCGCAGCTCACGCCGCTCCTCGCGCTGGTCGCGTTCCTGCTCGGCCTGTTCGCCGTGCTGGTGACGCCGCGCGAGGAGGAGCCGCAGATCAACGTCACCATGGCGAACGTCTTCGTGCCGTTCCCGGGGGCTTCCGCGAAAGACGTCGAGACGCTGGTCGCGACGCCCGGCGAGCAAGTGCTCTCGCAGATGAGCGGCGTCGACCATGTGTACTCGGTTTCGCGCCCCGGCATGGCGGTGCTCACCGTGCAGTTCAAGGTCGGCGTGCCGCACGTCGAGGCGCTGGTGCGGCTGTACAACACGGTGCAGTCCAACCGCGACTGGCTCTCGCCCAACCTCGGCACGCTCGAGCCGATCGTCAAGCCGAAGGGGATCGACGACGTGCCGGTGGTCGCCGTGACGCTGTCGGCCGGCGATCCGCAGCAGGGCGCCTACGAGCTCGAGCGGGTGGCGCACGCCGCCGAGATCGAGCTGAAGCGCGTGCCCGGCACGCGCGAAGTGCAGACGCTCGGCGGCCCCGGCCGCGCGGTGCGCGTGCTGCTCGATGCCGACCGCATGAATGCCTACGGCGTCTCGGCGCTCGACGTCCGGAACGCGCTGCAGCTCTCCAATGTCTCGCTGCCTGCGGGCAAGCTGGTGCGGGACAACCGCGAGATCGTCGTCGAGACCGGCAACTACCTGCAGTCGGCCGCGGACGTGAGGAACCTCGTGGTCGGCGCCTTCGAGCAGCGCCCGGTGTACGTCTCGGACGTCGCCACGGTGCTCGACGGACCGCCGCAGCCCTCGCGCTACGTCTGGATCGGCGCCGCCGGCGGCGAGTCGCCGGCGGTGACCCTGCAGGTGACCAAGAAGCCGGGCGAGAACGCGGTCGAGGTCGCCGAGCGGGTCATGCAGCGCGTGCACGAGCTGCGCGGCACGGTGATCCCGGACGAGGTGCGTGTCACCGAGACGCGCAACTAC
>DASQYN010000670.1:0-7504 GCA_035639215.1 Burkholderiales bacterium | reverse complement strand
GCCGGGGCGCCGGCCGGGCTATCGGCGGCGGCTGAAAAGCGCCGTCGGAGGATTCCTAAACGCCTAGACGGCGGCCGCCAGCGCGTCGCGCAGCGCGCCGAATTCCTTCGTCTTGTCGAAGAAGCCGCGCGCGCCGAGCCTCTCCGCCATGCGCCGGTATCCGTCGTGGGCGAAGTTGGTAAGCACGTAGAAGGCCATCTGCGGCGCGCCGGGGCGCACCGCCTTCATCACGTCGAAGCCGGTGCCTTCCTCGAGCTGGATGTCGAGGACCACCACGTCGGGATTCGCCGCCTGGATGGCGGCGATCGCCTCGCGCGCCGTGGGCGCGTGGCCGACCGTCTGTGCGCCGGGAATGGCGCGCAGCATGGCCTCGAGGCGCTCGCGCAGCATCGGCGAGTCCTCGACCAGAAAGACCTTCATGACAGGCATTGTGCTCGGTTCGGGCGCGTAGCGATGTTGCCGGCCTTCCGAAACGCGGGTAGGAAAATTCCGAAAGTCGGCAATGCGACGCGAATTTCTTCACGCTCCGGGGCAAAGGTAAGACTGCGTCATGACGGGACTTTTGCGGACGCAGTTCGGCACACTGCGAGGCGGGCCATACCCGCAAAGAGCCTGCCGAAGGACGACTTATGGAGCCGATGGAAAGAGACGCCTACGAAAGCTCGATCCTGAGAAACCTCAGGAACACCGTCTCGAACCTCAACTTCCTGACGTTGCTGCTCTTCGCGCAGGTCCTGCTGCTCGCGCTCATCCTCTGGCGCATCTGGTAACGTTGCCTCCGCGCGTCAGGCCGCCATGGCCCACACCACCAGAAAACGGCTGATCACCCTCGCCGTGCAGCATTACGGCCGCGAGGAGCTGGCGAGGCGCCTCAAGACCTCGCCCACCGCGATCGATACCTGGGACCGTGGCCAGGAGCCGATCCCCAATCCGAAGCTGCTCGCGCTGATCGATCTGCTCGACGAGCTCGACGCGCTCGGCGCCACGCCGGGGAAGCCGCCCGAGTAGCCGCCACGGCTGCCCGGCGCTATACCAACTTGTGCTCGAGCGCGTAGCGCACCAGCTCGGCGGTGCTGCCGAGCTGCAGCTTCTCGAGGATCCTCGTCTTGTGGGTGCTGACGGTCTTCACCGAGAGGTGCAGCCGCTCGCCGATCTCGGTGGGGCCGAGGCCCTCGACGAGCAGCCGCAGCACCTCGAACTCGCGGTCGGAGAGCGCCTCGTGCGGTGAGCGCTCCGCGGCGACCAGGCTGGCCGCCGCCGCTTCGCCGATGTGCACGCCGCCGGCGGCGATCTTGCGGATCGCGCCGACCAGCAGCTCGGCGGCGCTGTCCTTGTTCAGGTAGCCCGAGGCGCCGGCCTTGAGCGCGCGCGCCGCGTACTGGCTCTCGCCGTGCATCGACAGCACGAGAATGCGCAGCTTCGGCTTCTCGAGCTTCAGCCGCTTGATGAGCGCCATGCCGGCGAGCCCCGGCATCGACATGTCGACCACCGCCACGTCGTAGTCGGTTCCTCTCACGAGGGCGAGCAGCTGGTCGCCGTCGCCGGCCTCGGCGCTGACCTGCAGGTCGGGCGTCGCGGCGAGGATGCGCTTCAACCCGTCGCGCACGATCTTGTGGTCGTCGGCGAGCACGACGCTCGTCATGCGCGGCTCTCCGTCGGGTTCTCCTGCGTCTCCTCGGGCAGCATGCCGCGCAGCGGCATGCGCAGGCGCAGGCGCGTGCCGCCGCGCGGCGCGCGGCCGATCTCCAGAGCGCCGCCGAGGTAGGCGACGCGCTCGCGCATGCCCTTCAGCCCGAGCGAGCGGCTCTTCGCCAGGTCCTGCGGCGCGATGCCGCGGCCGTCGTCCTCGACCTCGACGTAGAGCGCCCCCTCGTCCACCTCGATCAGCACCCAGGCGTTCTTCGCGCCCGAATGGCGCGCGATGTTGGTGAGCGATTCCTGCACCGCGCGATAGACGGCCGTCGACGCGCTGCGGGAAAGATTCTCGAGAGGAATGTCTTCGGCGATACGCGCCTCCACCCGGATCCCCGAGCGCTTGGAGAAATCCTCGACCAGCCAGCCCGCCGCCTCGGCGAGGCCGAGGTCGTCGAGCATGAGCGGGCGCAGGTCCGCCGAGATGCGCCGCGTCGAGCTCACGGTGTGGTCGAGCATGCCGGCCATCTCGTCGGCCTTGTCGGCAAGCTCGCCCGCGGGCAGCCGCTCGCGCAGCCACGACAGATCCATCTTCAGGGCCGTGAGCAGCTGGCCGAGCTCGTCGTGCAGCTCACGGGCGATGCGCGTCTTCTCCTCCTCGCGCGCCTCGAGCACGCGCGCCGAGAGCTCGCGCAGCTCCTGCTGCTGGCGCCTGAGGTCGTCCTCGTACTGCTTGCGCAGCGTGATGTCGCGCAGGATGACCGTGAAGTAGCGCTTGCCGCCCTCGGCGGCCTGCGAGATCGACGCCTCGATCGGGAACTCGGCGCCGTCGGCGCGCAGCGCCCAGAGCGTGGTGATGTCGCCCATGCGCCGGCTGGTCACGCCGGTCGCGCCGAACTCGCCGACGTGGCCGCGGTGCGCCTGGCGGAAGCGCGCCGGCAGGAAGCGGTCGAGCGGGCTGCCGATCGCCGCGTCGCGCGGCACCGCGAACACCTGCTCGGCGGCGCGGTTGAAGAGCACGATGCGCTGCTCCTCGTCGACCGTGATCACCGCGTCCATCGCCGAGTCGACGATCGCGCCAAGGCGCGCCTGCGCCGCGGTGAGCGCGCTGCGCATGCGCTCGGCCTCGGCTTCGACCTGCTTGCGGCTCGTGATGTCGCGCGAGATCTTCGAGGCGCCGACCACCGCGCCCGCCGCGTCGCGGATCGGCGAGACCGTGACCGCCACGGCAAGCAGCCGCCCGTCCTTCGCGCGTCGCTCGGTCTCGAAATGCTCCACCGTCTCGCCGCGCGCGATGCGCGCGAGCACCTGCTCCTCCTCGGCGTGCCGCGCTTCGGGAATGATCAGCGTGATCGGCTGGCCGAGCGCCTCGGCGCGGCCGTAGCCGAAGGTGCTCACCGCGCCGCGGTTCCAGGAGGTGATCACGCCGTCGAGCGACATGCCGATGATCGCGTCGTCGGACCATTCGACGATGGCGGCGAGCCGCGTCTCGCTCTCTTCCAGCGCATGGCGCACGAGCAGCGTGCCCTGCTCGGCGGTGAGCACCTCGCGCGCGGCGACCAGCACGCCGACGCCGATCACGAACATGTCGGCGAGGATCACGCTGCCGAGCAGCCAGGGCGCCGCCAGCCCCTGCATGAACGCCGTGGCGTTGAGCGCGAGCAGGGCGACCAGCGAGGCGCCGCCCGCGCCGATTACCAGCGGGTGGCGCAATAGGTTTTTTTTGACGGAAATCAAATTCTGCCGGCGCCCAGCGTCCATAGTGCGCTAATGGACTCCCCCAGCCTCTATCCGAGCAGCGAGCTGGTGATCGACCCGGTGCTCATTCGCAAGTACGACGTGGCCGGTCCCCGCTACACGTCCTACCCGACCGCGGATCGCTTCGTCGAGGCGTTCGGCGAGAACGCGCTTGCCCAGTGGCTCGCCAAGCGCAATATCGGCGGCATCAGCCAGCCGCTGTCGGTGTATGTCCATCTGCCGTTCTGCGAGAGCATCTGCTACTACTGCGGCTGCAACAAGATCGTCACTCGCGACCACAGCAGATCGGCCAAGTATATCAAGTACTTGGATAAGGAACTGGCGCTTCTCGCGCCGCATCTCGGCGGCGCCCCGGCGATTGCGCAGCTGCACTGGGGCGGCGGCACGCCGACCTTTCTCCCGCAGGAGGAGATGCGCGAGGTGATGGCGCTCGTCGACTCGAGGTTCCGGCGCTCGCCCGATTTCGAGTGCGGCATCGAGGTCGACCCGCGCCACTGCCCCGAGGGGATGATGGCGTTCGTTGCCAGCCTGGGCTTCAACCGCGTCTCGCTCGGCGTGCAGGATTTCGATCCGGCGGTGCAGAAGGCGGTGCATCGCGTCCAGCCCGAGGCGCTCACGCAACGCGTAGTCGCCGAGGCGCGCGCGGCCGGCATGCGCTCGGTCAACTTCGACCTGATCTACGGGCTGCCGAAGCAGACGCTCGAGAGCTTCAACGCCACCCTCGACAAGGTGGTCGCGCTCACGCCCGACCGCATCGCGCTCTACAGCTACGCGCATCTGCCAACCCTCTTCAAGCCGCAGCGGCGCATCGCCGAGGCGGACCTGCCTTCGCCCGAGACCAAGCTGCAGATCCTGACGCTCGCGATCGGCCGGCTGACGCGCGCCGGCTACCTCTACATCGGCATGGACCACTTCGCGCGCCCCGACGACGACCTCGCCGTCGCGCAGCGGCGCGGCCGCCTGCAGCGCAACTTCCAGGGCTATTCGACCTTCCCGGAGAGCGATCTCGTCGGCCTCGGCATCTCGGCGATCGGCAAGGTCGGCCCGACCTACTACCAGAACCACAAGCGCCTCGACGACTACGCCGCTGCGCTCGACGCCGGCTGCCTGCCGGTGGCGCGCGGCCTGGAGCTCACGCAGGACGACCTGGTGCGACGCGCCGCCATCCAGGCGCTCGCCTGCAATTTCCGGCTTTCCATCGAGTCGATCGAGCTCGCCTACCTGATCGACTTCAAGGAGACCTTCGCGCGCGAGCTCGCCGACCTCGAACGCCTGCAGGACGAAGGCCTCGTCGACCTCTCGGAGGAATGGATCAGCGTTACCCCGCGCGGCCGGCTGCTGGTGCGTGTCGTCTGCATGGTCTTCGACCGCTACCTGCGCGAAGCGCAGGCGCGGGCGCGGTATTCGAAGGTGATATGAGCGGCGGCCTGCTCCTCTCGATGCTGCTCCTCGGCCTCGCCTCGGGCGTGCATTGCGTCGCGATGTGCGGCGGATTCGTCGCGGCCTTTTCGGCCGCGCGGGTCATTCCCATCGTCGAGAAGAAGCGCATCGGGCCGATCCTGGTTTTCAACGCCGGGCGCATCACGACCTATGGCGTCCTCGGCGCGGCGAGCGGCTTCCTCGGCGGCGAGGTTGCCTTCGCCTTCGGCGCGCAGACGGCGCTCTACGTTCTCGCCAACGTCATGCTGGTCGGCATCGGGCTGCATCTCGCCGGCGCCACTCGCTTTCTCGGTTCTCTCGAGACGCTCGTGCTGCCACTCTGGCGACGCTTGCCGAAGCCCAGTGTCCGGACCCCCTACGCCGCGGGCCTCGCCTGGGGCTTCATTCCCTGCGGCCTGGTCTATGGCGCGCTCGCCGTGGCGGCGTTTGCCGGCAGCGCGGCGGGCGGCGCGGCGGCGATGCTCGCCTACGGCCTTGGCACGCTGCCCTGGCTCGCGGGAGCCGGTGTCGCTCTTCAATGGATCCGCCGGCCGCTCGCGCGCTCGCTCGCCGGCGCCGGCGTGCTGGGATTCGGCATCTACGGGCTCGCGCACGCGAGCGGCGCCGCGCAGGGGCTGCGCGGCTGGATCTGCCTCTAGCGAACCTTCACAGGAGAAGAGAATGCTTGCCATCCAGAAAATCCGCGACGAGCACCGCTCGATCTCCGCGGTGCTGCACGGCCTGAAGCAGCTCGCCCGCGACGCGCAGGACGCGCGCGTCAAGCCGGGCTTCGAGGCGCTGCGCGCCATGATCCGCTACATCGACGAGTATCCCGAGCGGCTGCACCATCCGAAGGAGGACGCCTACCTCTTCGCGCGCCTCGAGGCGCGCGCGCCGCAGACCAAGCCGCTCGTCGCGGCGCTGAAGGCCGAGCACGAGCAGGGCGCGCGCCTGGTGCGCGACCTCGAGCGCGCGCTGGTCTTCTTCGAGGAGGGCTGGCCCGCCGGCGCACGCGAGTTCCTCGAGGCGGTGAACGCGTACGCCGAGTTCCACTGGAAGCACATGCGCAAGGAAGAGAACGAGCTGCTGCCGCTCGCGGAGAAGCATCTCGGCGCCGAGGACTGGCGTGAGATCAACGCCGCCTTCGACGTGAACCAGGATCCGATCGCCGGCATCCGCGAGCGCGACTTCGAGTCGCTGTTCACCAAGATCGTCAACCTCGCGCCGGCGCCGATCGGCTTCGGCGAGCGCTGGGGCAAGGCGGGCGCCTAGGGAAAGTCTGAAGAAGTCGTCCCCGCGAAGGCGGGGACCCATTCTTTCGCTTTCCGAACATGGGTTCCCGCTTTCGCGGGAACGACTAGCCGACGCTTATCGGAGTTTTCCTACGCTTTGAAGCGGGTCCGCGGATTGAAGCGCGAGACCGAGCGCAGATCCTCGTAGAGCTTTTTCTCGCTGTCGGTCAGCGTGCCCGGCACGGCGATGTCGAGCAGCGCATAGAGGTCGCCCGCGCCGCCGCCGGGCTTCGGCAGCCCCTTGCCGCCGAGGCGCAGCTTCTGCCCGCCGGTCGAGCCCGCCGGCACTTTCATGGTGACGCGACCTTCGAGGGTCGGGATCTCGACCTCGGCGCCGAGCGCGGCTTCCCACGGCGCGAGCGGCACCTCGATCTCGAGGTCGTGGCCGCGCACCTTGAAGAGCGGATGCGGCTCGAGCACGATCTGCAGGTAGAGGTCGCCCGCCGGTCCGCCGTTCATGCCCGCGCCGCCCTTGCCGCGCAGGCGCAGCCGCTGGCCGTCGGTGGCGCCCTTCGGGATGCGCGCGGTGAGGGTCGCGCCGTTCAGCGCGAGCTGGCGCTCGGTGCCGCGCGCCGCTTCCTCGAGCGTGATGCGCACCGGCGCTTCGTAGTCCTCGCCGGGAATCGGCATGCTGCGGCCGAAGCCGCCGCGGCCGCGCGCGCGGCCGAAGATCCCCATGCTCTCGAAGAGGTCCGAGAGATCGACGTCGCGCAGGTCCTCGCTCCGGCCGGCACCGAAGCGGTCGAACCAGTCGGGCGGCGGGCGGAAGTCCTGGCCCGGCCGGTAGCTGCCCAGGCTGTCGTAAGCGGCGCGCTTTTCCTTGTCGCGCAGCGTCTCGTACGCTTCCGACGCCTCCTGGAATTTCTCCTTCGCATTCAGCTCCTTCGAGACGTCGGGGTGGTACTTGCGCGCGAGCTTCCGGTAGGCCTTCTTGATCTCGTCTTCGCCTGCCGTGCGCTCGACGCCCAGGATCTTGTAGTAATCCTTGTACTTCATAACCTTGGGATATGGGGACGATCCGCGGTCGTTAAAGCCCGGCGCCGGAGTTTAGACTCGACGCGCCATGTCCCAGCGCGGCCGGCTGCTCGCGATCGTCGCCCTTGCCGTGCTTCCGCTCGTCGCGCTCTCGGCGCTTGACATCGTTCAGGGGCTGCGCGACGCGCAGCGCCGCGTCGCCGAGGACCGTGTCGACCTCGCGCGGCTGCTCGCTTTCTCCGTGGAGGCGTTCATCGACGGCAATCTGTCGGCGATCCGCGCGACGACCCTGCACCCGGCGATCGCCGCCGGGCGCGCTACGCCCGAGCTCGACCGGGTGCTGAAGCGCGTCGCAGCCGAGAATCCCCAGTGGGCGGGCTTCGCGGTCGTCGGCGCGGACGGCCGCAGCCTTGCCGGCTCCCTCGGAC
>DASQYN010000669.1:0-2507 GCA_035639215.1 Burkholderiales bacterium | reverse complement strand
GAGATCGCGCTCGACCTGCTCGAGCACGGCGCGCAGCCGTCGATTTGCATCCGCGGGCCGATCCACGTCGTAGGCCGCGACGTGGGCCCGATTCCGTCGCTCGACGTCGCGATCGCGATGGAGCCGCTCCCGGTCTGGTTTCGCAACGCCGTGATGCGCGGGGCATCCCTCGCGCGCTACGGCGATCTGCGCCGTTGGGGCATTCGTCGACCGAGGCGCGGCATGCTGACGCAGATACGGCAAGGCCGCATTCCGCTCATCGACGTTGGCACGATCGCCGCGATCCAGCGCGGCGAGATAGCGGTCGTCCCGGCCATCGCCGAGTTGCGCGCACGCAGCGTGCGCTTCGTCGACGGCACGGAGCGCAAGATCGATGCGGTGGTAGCCGCGACGGGCTACCGCACCGCGCTGCCCGAGCTTCTGCCTTCGCTCGCGGCGCTCTTCGACGCAAAGGGCTTGCCGCCGAGCGTGCCTTCGATCGCAGAGGCGCCCGGCCTCTACTTCGTGGGCTTCGAGAATCCGGCGACCGGATTGCTGCGCGCCATACGGCGGCGCTCTGAGGAGGTCGCCGATCGCATCGCTTTCGAGGACCGGAATATTCCCCCGCCCTAGAAGGGCGGCGCGAGTGGGCATTTTGTCGCGCCTCCAAGGGCAGCTACAGACAATGCTTTTCAATGGCAGAACACCGTATTGCCTTGCATTCTTCAACCGCTGCGCAACATGCGCTTTATCGCCGCATAGGACCCATCGATAAGCGGCAGCGAAAAGAAGAAGGGAGACGCGGGGATGAAATCGCGCATGCTGGTTTGCGCCGCGCTCGGATGCCTTTGGGCGGCGATGCCCCAGGTTGCCAGCGCTGCCGACGACGAAGCGAGGATCCAGGAGCTCGAGCGCAAGCTCGACCAGATGTCGGAACGGCTGAAGCAGCTCGAATCGGGCGCTCCCGCGCACCCGGCTGCTCCGGCGCCGGCTGCCGAAGCGCCGATGCCGCAGATGACGGGCATGAGCGGCATGGACGCCGCGTTGAGCGGGCCTGGTGTGCCGTTCCACGGCTTCGCCGACGTCGGCGGGGGCTTCCAGCAGCATGGACAAAGCGGCTTTACGACCGGCTCGTTCGACATCTATCTTGCGCCGCAATTCAGCGACCGCGTCCGAACACTGGTCGAGGCGGTGATCGAATTCGGCGAGGACGGCGAACCGGGCATCGACCTCGAGCGCCTGCAGATCGGCTATGCCTACAGCGACGCATTGACCCTCTGGCTGGGACGCTTCCACACGCCGTTCGGCTACTACAACACCGCGTTCCACCACGGCAAGCTGATGCAGACGTCGATCGAGAAGCCGAGATTCCTCAACTTCGAGGACGACGGTGGCGTGATGCCTTCGCACACGGTCGGAACCTGGGCGACCGGCACGTTCCCGCTGGGCGGCGGCAACAGGATCACCTACGACGCTTACCTCGGTAACAGCCCGAGCATCAAGGACGGCGCCCTGGACATGAATAACCTGGCGTCGCAGAACAATGTCGCGAGCCGAGGGCTGAATCTCGCGTACCAGGGATTCGGCGGCAACCTTCGGCTCGGCGGACACTATTACCGAGCTACCGTAGTCGATGAAGCCGTTCCCGCGAACGACACCAAGCTGAGCTTCGTGGGTCCCTACGCTGTGTTCGACGACGGCGTGTGGGAAGTGATCTACGAGTATTACCGGTGGAACAACGAGAACATTGTGAGCACTATCGGCGCGCCGCTCGGTGAGCATCGCAGCACCGCCTGGTTCGGCCAGATCGGCCGCCGCTTCGGGCAGTGGATGCCGTATGCGCGCTACGAGAAGGGCTCGTTCAACCAGGACGACAACTTCTTTGCGCTCCTCGAGGGCGGCCGCTCCTACACCCGCAAGCTGGCCGGTGTGCGTTACGACATCAACCCCCGCGCGGCGTTTACCGTGGAGGCGTTCCGCACCGAGCAGGACGAGCTCGTCGGCCCGGACTACAACGAGCTGCGCTTCCAGTATGCGATCGGCTTCTGAGGCGCCGGAGAAAAAAATGAAACGCGCTAGCGCATTGGCTGTCCTGCTGTTCGCCGCGTGCCTCGCGGCGTCGGCGGCGGCCGCCGATCTCTACGTCATCGCCAACCCGGCGGTGGACCTGCAGTCGGGCGACGTCCGCGACGTCTTCCTCGGCGAAAAGCAGTTCGCCGGCTCGGTGAAGCTGCACCCCGTGGACAACGCCGCCGCTCAGGAAGCCTTTCTTTCCAAGGTCATGAACCTGTCGCCGGCCGCCTATACGACGGCGTGGACCAAGAAGGCGTTCCGGCAGGGGCTCACGCAGCCGCCGCTGCGTCCGAACGATGCGGACGTGATCGAGTTCGTCCGGCGCACCGAGGGCGCGGTCGGCTACGTCGGCAGGACCCCGCCAGGCGGCGTCAAGGTGCTGCAGAAGCTGGCGAACTGAGGAAACGCCGCCCGCCGCGCGACGCAAACCATGTCGACGAACCAGACTCGCTCGC
>DASQYN010000668.1:0-5233 GCA_035639215.1 Burkholderiales bacterium | reverse complement strand
GTTTACGGTGAAGCCGTGCCGCGCAATATTCGAGCGGCACGGCTTCACCGTAAACTGACGGCGTGTGGAGCCTCAGCGCGGCGGAGACCGCAGCCCTCCTCCTCAGCCTCAAGGTCGCCTTCTGGAGCGTTGCGGCGAGCCTGCCGATCGCCGTGGCGCTCGCGTGGCTGCTCTCGCGCCGCGGCTTCCCCGGCAAGGCGCTGCTCGACGCGGTGGTGCACCTGCCGCTCGTGCTGCCGCCGGTCGTGGTCGGCTACTTCCTGCTGGTGCTGTTCGGCCGCCGCGGGCCGATCGGCGCATTCCTCGAGGAATACCTCGGCATAAGCTTCGCCTTCCGCTGGACCGGCGCGGCGCTCGCCTGTGCGGTCATGGGATTTCCGCTGATGGTGCGCGCCGTGCGCCAGTCGCTCGACGCCGTCGACCGCCGCCTGGAAGCCGCGGCGGCGACGCTCGGCGCCGCGCCCGCCTGGGTGTTCGCGAGCGTCACGCTGCCGCTCATCCTGCCCGGCGTGGTGACCGGAGTGCTGCTCTCCTTCGCGCGCAGCCTGGGCGAATTCGGCGCCACCATCACCTTCGTGTCGAACATTCCCGGCGAGACGCAGACGCTGCCGCTCGCGATCTACTCGTTCACCCAGGCGCCCGGCGGCGATGCCCAGGCGCTTCGCCTTTGCGTGCTGTCGATCCTCCTTTCGCTCGCGGCGCTGATGGTTTCCGAGCTGCTCCTGCGCCGCGCTACCGCGCGCGCCGCCGGCCGCGATGCTTGAGCTCGACGTCCGGCTGCGTGTCGGCGCTTTCGTGCTCGATGCGGCGTTCGCCGCCGGCGCCGGAATCACCGCTCTCTTCGGCCGTTCCGGGGCCGGCAAGACCACCGTGCTCAACGTGATCGCCGGCCTCGCGCGCCCGCAGAGCGGCCGCGTCGTCGTCGACGGGCGCATGCTCTACGACAGCGCGAACGGCATCGATGTACCGCCGCACCAGCGCCGCGTCGGTTACGTCTTCCAGGAAGGCCGGTTGCTGCCGCACCTGACGGTGCGCCATAACCTCACGTACGGAAGATTTTTCGCGCACGAGGCTGCGCCCGTTCTGACTTTCGATCAGGCCATCCAGCTGCTCGGCCTCGGCCACCTCCTCGAGCGCCGGCCCGCGGCGCTCTCCGGCGGCGAGAAACAGCGCGTGGCGATCGGCCGGGCGCTGCTCGCCGCCCCGCAGCTGCTGCTTTTCGACGAGCCGCTCGCTTCGCTCGATGCGCCGCGCAAGGCCGAGATCCTGTATTACGTCGAGCGGCTGCGCGACGAGGTGCGCGTGCCGATCGTCTACGTCAGCCATTCGCTCGACGAGGTGGTGCGCCTCGCCGACACGGTAGTGCTGATGTCCGAAGGCAAGGTGCTTGCTACCGGGCCGGTGGCCGAGATGGCCGGACGCATCGAGCTTCGGCCCTATCTCGGCCGGCAGGAAGGCGGCGCGGTCATCGAGGCGCAGGTCGCGGCGCAGGACCTCGACAACGGCCTGGCGCGCCTCGAGTTCGCCGGCGGCGCGCTCGAGATTCCCGATGTCGAGGCGCTGGTCGGCGAGCGGGTGAGAGTGCGCGTACGCGCGCGCGACGTATCGATCGCGCTCTCGCGGCCCTCGGGCCTCAGCATCCGCAACGTGCTCGCCGGCACGGTGCTCGCGCTCGGCGAGGAGGAAGGCCCGAGCCTCGACGTGCGCCTGGACGTGGCCGGCACGCCGCTCATCGCACGCATTACCCGCAAGTCGGCCGCCGAGCTCGGACTGCGGCCAGGGCTCGCGGTGTTCGCGCTGGTGAAATCGGTATCCATCGACCGGCGCAGCGTGGGCTACGCCTAACCTGAAGGAGACGTGATGGCAGCGTATGTAATCGGTGAGATCGAGGTGAGCGATCCCGCGACCTACGACGAGTACCGCAAGCAGGTGCTCGCCACCGTGCAAAGGCACGGCGGCCGCTTCCTCGCCCGCGGCGGGCGTGCCGAAACGCTGGAAGGCGGCGCGGCGCCGAAGCGCGTCGTCGTGCTCGAGTTTCCGAGCTACCCGCAGGCGCTGGAGTGGTACCGCTCGGCGGAGTATGCGCCGCTCATCAAGCTGCGCCAGCGGGCCTCGCGGGGAAGGCTGCTGCTGGTAGAAGGCGGCTGAAAAAGGAAGGGCGCCCCAAGGCGCCCTTCCCGCCCCCTCCGCCTCACGAAAATCAGCCGGGCTGGATGACGCCGCAGGCAAGGCGCGCGCCGGAATTGCCGGTCGGCTGCGTCTTGTAGTCGTCGGGGTCGGCATGCACGATCAGCCCGCGCCCGACGATGCTGGTCGGGCCCGGCGCCACGCTGATGCCGCTCACTGTGGTGTCGAGCTTCGCCACGCCGTTCTTGTCGGCCTTGAGCGAAGGCAGATCGCCGGCGTGATGCTCGGCGCTCGTCGCGCTGCCGTGGGACTTGCCGAGCGGATTGAAATGGCCCCTGGCGCTCATGCCGTCGCCGGAGCTGCAGTCGCCTGCTTCGTGGATATGGAAGCCGTGCTCGGCGTTCGGCTTCAGGTGGTGCACGATGACCGCGACATGGACCTTGTCGTTGCCCAGGTCCTCGAACGTCGCCTCGCCGACCGTCTTGTTGCCCTGGGTCGGCTGAAGCTGCGCGGTGGCGCGCGCCGGCTCGTCGGAAGTCTGCTGCGTGCCCGTCTGGCAGCCCGCCAGGGCGGCCGCCGCGACGAGCAGCGCAAGCCTCATTGCTTCTTCGCCGGCATGGCGCCGCCCGGATGGTTACGCTTGTAGTTCGCGACCGCTTTGTCCTCCGCCTTTGCAAGATCGGCTGCATCCTTTGCCTTGGCCGCCGCGGCCTTGTCGGCTTCCGCCTGCTTTTCCGTTTCGCTCTTGGGTGGCGGCGGCGGCAGCTTGGCCTGGACGGCGGCGAAAGCGCCGAGCATGAGTCCGGCGAACAACGCGACGAAAGCTTGCTTCATGGCTTCTCCCTCATGTGGGGGGCGCCGAGCGGCACCGCGCCGCCGGCCGCTTCGCGCCGGCCGGACTTCACGTCCTCGTACCAGTACAGGTGGTGCTCCTTCGCCCAGGTCTCGTCGGTGTAGCCGTGACGCATGTTGCCGTAGGCCCCCTGCACGCCGATCGTTCCCATGTAGATGTGGCCGAGCGAGATGACGATGTAGATGAGCGCGGCGGAGACGTGCCAGATCCACGCGTCCTGCATCACCGCGCGCGTCTGGTCGAAGTTGGGGAACAGCAGCACCAGCCCGCTCCAGCCGACCATGATGCTGAGCAGCAGCACGCCGCCCCAGAACCAGGCCTTCTCCCCGGCGTTGAAGCGTCCCGAGGGGATATGCTCGTTGCGCGCGAAGAAAGCCCAGGCCTTGCGGAACCACTGCCAGTCGTAGGCCTTCGGCAGGTTGTCGCGCAGCCACATGACGACCATGATGGCCGCCGACACGAGAAACAGCGGCGCGATGAAGTTATGCAGATTCTTGCCGAGCGAGGTGAGCCAGGCGAAGAGCGTGTAGCCGATCACCGGCAGCAGGAAATGCTTGCCGAGCAGCATGATCACGCCCGAGAGGGCGAGGATGCAGAAGCTGATCGCCGCCGACCAGTGCACGGTCATCTCGAAGGCGCTGAAGCGGCGCAGCAGCCGCCCCGTCGGCGGCTCGCTGAGCTTGACCGGTCCCTTCCAGGCATAGAACCCGAGGATGAGGGCGATCACGATCACCAGCCCCCAGCCGCCGATGAAAGTGACCGGGCCGTTGCGGAACTGCCGCCACGCTTCGCCGGCGGTGCTGACCCGATCCTGCCCCGGAAAGCGCGCCGGCGGCTGGATGAGCACGGCGGTCTCGCGCCCGGGGATGCTGGTGTAGTTGGGCGCTCCGGACTGGACGTTGCGCCATACCGGGGCGTTGTTGCCCGGCTGGCTGACGGCGCGCTGCTGCTGGGCCTGGATCTCCTCCTGCCGCGGCTGTGTCTGGGGGACGGCGCCGGGCGACTGGGCGAACGCCGGCAGCGAAAAGAAAAGCAACAGCGCGGCAAAAACCTTCATCTCGCCTCCTCTCAGGCCTCGCCGGCTAGCGGCCGATGCGCTCGTACTCGTTCTGCGTCAGCTGACGCGCCTTGATCTCTTGCTCCCAGCTCGACTGGTCGCCCTTGTTCCACTTGCCGCCGTGGTTGAGCGCGTAGGGCAGCGGCTCGTTGTCCCAGGCCTTGGTGTCGCGCTTGCCCTGGTAGGTGCGCTTGCCTTCGGCGACCTGCTCGCGCTCGCCGCACGCCGCGACGAGGAGGAGGCAAAGGAGGATGGTGAAGAGCCTCATCGCGTGCCCGTCGTCGGTTGCTGCGCGCCCGGCTTGGGCGGCACGCCGTAGGCCGTGGTCCAGCCCCAGACCTCGGCGCCCTTGCCCCGGCGCAGCACGCGCTCGCGATAGATGTCCGCGATCACGTCGCCGTCGCCGCCGAGCAGCGCCTTGGTCGAGCACATCTCCGCGCACGCCGGCAGCTTGCCTTCGGCGAGACGATTGCGGCCGTACTTCTGGAACTCCGCCTCGCTGCGGTCGGGCTCCGGGCCGCCGGCGCAGAAGGTGCACTTGTCCATCTTGCCGCGCAGGCCGAAGGCACCCGCCTGCGGGAACTGCGGCGCGCCGAACGGGCAGGCATAGAAGCAGTAGCCGCAGCCGATGCAAAGGTCCTTGTCGTGCAGCACCACGCCATCGTCGCTCTTATAGAAGCAGTCGACCGGGCAGACCGCCATGCACGGCGCATCCGAGCAGTGCATGCACGCCACCGAGATCGACTTCTCGGCGCCGACCACGCCGTCGTTGATGGTGACGACGCGGCGGCGGTTCACGCCCCACGGCACCTCGTTCTCGTTCTTGCACGCCGTGACGCAGCCGTTGCACTCGATGCAGCGCTCGGCGTCGCACAGGAATTTCATTCTAGCCATGGCGGGATCTCCTCATTTTCCTTTTAGCCCTTTGCCACTTGGCAGATCGTGGTCTTGGTTTCCTGCATCAGCGTGATCCGGTCATAGCCGTAGGTCGTCGCGGTGTTGACCGCTTCGCCGCGCACGATCGGCGCCGCGCCCTCGGGATACTTGTCGAGCAGGTCCTTGCCCTGCCACCAGCCGGCGAAGTGGAACGGAATGAAAACCGTGTCGGGACCGACGCCCTCCGTCACCTTCGCCTTGACCTTGATCTTCGCGCCCGTGGGGGTGGAGACCCAGACGTACTCGCCGTTGCGGATGCT
>DASQYN010000667.1:0-7426 GCA_035639215.1 Burkholderiales bacterium | reverse complement strand
AAAGGGCGATGTCCTAGGCCTCTAGACGATGGGGACCCGGTGCTGCTGCCGCCGTGAAGCTTGGGTTGGTGGAGGTAACCGGGATCGAACCGGTGACCTCTTGCATGCCATGCAAGCGCTCTCCCAGCTGAGCTATACCCCCAACCGAGGGGCGAGATTATAGCCTAGGAATTACACGGCCCGAGGCGCCGGGCGCGCACTTTCGAGTGCGTGGTGATGCGCAGGTTGGGCTGCTCGGCGACGAGGTCGATGACGCCCTGGAGCGTCTCCGCGGAGTAGGTGACGCGGCCGCTGCCGTGCACCGGCACGCTGCCGCCGCGGCAGTCGACCGAGAAGGTGTACTCGCTGCCGGTGTCGCGCGCGTTCGAGAACTCGCAACCCGAGTTGCCGGTCTCGGCCAGCACGCGCTGCGGGTCGCGGGCGTCGGCTTCGCTCAGGCAGCGGGTGCGCACGATCGGCCCGCTCGAGGCGGCGTTCTCGGAGATCGACACGTCGACGGTGAACTCCCAGTTGCCCGGCGAAACGCCGGCGCTCGCCGCCGGTGCGCCGGCCAGGGCGAGGAGCAGCCAGAGCGTTCTTTTCATCGTCAGTCCTCCTGCAGATGGCGGGAGAGCCGGGCGAGCACGGTATCACGTCCGAGGAGCTCGAGCACCGCGTCGATGGAGGGCGTGTGGGTGCGGCCGGTGACCACCCGGCGAAGCGGCATGGCGAGCTGCGGCATCTTGAGCGCGCTCGACTTGGCCACGTCGCGGATTACCGTGCCGATCGCGCCACGCTCCCAGGCCACGCCGGCAAGGCGCGCGCGCAGCGTGCGCAGGCCCTGCTCGGCCGCCTCGTCCCAGTCCGGCGTGCCGGGATTGACCTGGACCTCGTAGAAGAGCATGGCCTCGTCGGCGAGCTGCGGGATCGAGCTCGCGCGGTCTTTGACGAGATGCACCACGCCCTCGAGCGAGGGGCCGGCGGCGAGCTGCACGCCGCGCCGGCGTAGCTCCGCGCCGGCGAGCGCCGCCAGCCGCGCGTCGTCCGCCCCCTTGAGGTATTGCTGGTTCAGCCAGGCGAGCTTCTCCGGGTTGAACTGCGCCGCCGAGCGGGAGACATGGGCGAGATCGAACCACTCGACGAACTGCCTTGCGGAGAAGATCTCGTCGTCGCCATGCGACCAGCCGAGGCGCGCCAGGTAGTTGAGCAGCGCTTCGGGCAGGGTGCCCTCGTCGCGGTATTGCGTGACGCTCACCGCGCCGTGGCGCTTGGAGAGCCGCTCGCCGTCCGCGCCGAGGATCATCGGCACGTGCGCGAAATAAGGCAGCTCCTTCCCCAGGGCGGAAAAAATGTGGATCTGGCGCGGCGTGTTGTTCACGTGGTCGTCGCCGCGGATGACGTGCGTGATCGCCATGTCGATGTCGTCCACGACCACGCCGAAGTTGTAGGTCGGCACGCCATCGGCGCGCAGCAGCACGAGGTCGTCGAGCTCGCCGTTGGGAAACTCGATCGGTCCCTTGACGAGGTCGTTCCAGCCGACGCTGCCTTCCTCCGGCGTGCGGAACCGGACCACGGGTTTGACGTCTCTGGGAACCCTCAAGCCGAGGGCCTTCGCGCGTTCCGGCCGCCAGCGCCCGTCGTAGCGCGGCTTCTCGCCCCGTGCCACCTGCTCTTTGCGCAGCGCTTCGAGATCGTCGCGAGACATGTAGTCGTAGTACGCGTGCCCGGCGGCGATGAGCTGCTCGGCCACCTCCTTGTAGCGCGCGAGGCGCTGCATCTGGAAGAACGGGCCCTCGTCCCAGTCGAGGCCGAGCCACTGCATGCTCTCGAGGATGGCGTCCACCGAAGCCCGGGTCGAGCGCTCGAGGTCGGTGTCCTCGATGCGCAGGATGAATTTGCCGCCGTGGCGGCGCGCGTACGCCCACGAGAAAAGCGCGGTGCGCGCGCCGCCGACGTGGAGATAGCCCGTGGGGCTGGGCGCGAAGCGGGTTCTCACGCTCATCAGTCGCTGCCGCCCTCGACGGCGAGGCGCTGCGCGCGCCAGCGCAGCATGCCGCCCGCGAGGTTGGCGACCTTGTCGAAGCCGCCTTTCGCGAGCAGCACGCTCGCCTGCGCGGAGCGCGCGCCGGAGCGGCAGACGGTGACGACCGGCCTGTCTTTCGTGATTTCCCTAGCCCGGCTCATCAGCGTTCCGAGCGGCATGAGAAGCGAGCCCGGGATGCGGCCGAGATCGCCGTCGCACTCCGCCGGCTCGCGCACGTCGACGATCTGCACCTCGCTCAAGTGCTCTTCCAGCCAGCGCGGCTCGATCTCCCACACGCCGGCGAAGGTGTACGTGAGCGGCGCCCAGTCGGGTTCCGCGTCGGTCATCGCCTCCGGCCGACCGCAGCGCAGGTTGGCCGGCACCGCGAGGTCCATCTGCCGCGGGTAGGGCAGGCCGAGGTTGCGCATGTAGCCGACGAAGTCGCCTTCACCGACCGCTTCGCCGAGCCGCGGGTTGTAGAGCTTCTCCTCGCCGACGCTCGTCACGGTGAGGCCGCGGTAGTCGTGGCCGGGATAGAGCAGGCAGCGGTCCGGCAGCGAGAAGATCTGCTCGCGCACCGAGCGGAAAAGCTGGTGCGCGTCGCCCGCCTGGAAGTCGGTGCGGCCGCAGCCGCGGATGAGCAGCGCATCGCCGGTGAACGCAAGCGAGCGGTCGTCGAGAACATAGGTGGTGCAAGCGCCGGTGTGCCCGGGCGTGTGCCGCGGCTCGAGCGACTTGCTGCCGAAACGGATCGCTTCCTCGCCGACCGGGAAATCGGCGCCTTCTACGCCGCTCGCTGCCGGCACGCCGATGCGGCTGCCGAGCTTCTGCTTGAGCAGCCACGCGCCCGTGACGTGATCGGCATGCACGTGCGTCTCCACGGTCGCGGTGAGCCGCAGGCCGAGCTCCTTGACGAGCGCCGCGTCGCGCCGCGCCTGCTCGAACACCGGGTCGACGAGCAGCGCCTCGCGCGTGTTCTCGTCGGCGACGAGATAGGTGTACGTCGCCGACTGCGGGTCGAAAAGCTGCCGGAAAATCATCTAGAATTCGCGCTAGTCCATGCCGGGTCGTTAGCTCAGCGGTAGAGCACTGCTCTCACACAGCAGGGGCCACTGGTTCGATCCCAGTACGACCCACCAAGATCCCCATCCTAGCAGCGAACGCCGGTTTTATCGCTTCCTCCGCTCGCGCAATAGAAGCCTTACCGAGTTCAAGATTCTTGACGCGGGTCTGCACACAATTTCCGTAGCGCGTCTTCGCGCCTCGCGCGAAAGTCGCTGCAACGGAACAGCGCGAGGAACGCAAGTGGATTCCAAGATCATCTGGCGCACCGAGACCGGCCAGCGCGCCTGGCAGAGCCCGAAGTCCGGATTGCCGGCCGGCTATCGGCGCATTCTCGATCTCGTGGCCGAGCCCACCGAAGTGACGAAGGTCGTCGTGCGGCTCCGCGAATACCCGCCGAAGCAGGTCGAGGACTGGATCGACGAGCTCGAGACGCTTTGCTTCGTCGACGCCTCGCGCATCGACAAGCCGTTCGACGCGCGGCAGGCGGCCTAGGACGCGTTAAGCGGTCGGCAGCCGCTGCGGATCGTTCCACAGCGGCAGGCAACGGTGCGCGGAAGCGTAGTCGCGCATCAGCTCGCGATAGCGCGCCTCCGGATCGGCCGCCACTTCCCAGCTGCATCCCGTGACGCGCGGCGCGCCGAGCGAGCGCGCTTCGAGCTGTCCGCCCAGCGCGTCGCGAATCGCCATCGCCCTTCCGTAGTACACGATGCCGCCCGCCTGCCAGAGCGCGAACACACCCGCGGCCTGCGGCGCGGCGTGCACCAGCGATGCGGTGAAAGGCAGGCTGCCGGAGTTGATCGCCATGATGTTTTCCTCCGCCTCGATGTAACGGCGATTGTAGCGAGCCATCGCCGCTACATGTCGCGGCGATTCGACAGGCGGCGAAAGGCGAAGCGTATTCAGCCGCTTGAGCGCGCGCCGGGTCGGGCATAGGGGTTGCAGAAAACAGGGCATCTTAGAAATCTATTTGGAGACCAAGATGCCTCTCAAGCCCAACGGCTCGCTCTGCCAGGTGCGAGAGCAAATCATCGAGGACATGGCGAGCGGCCTGATCCTGCAGTTCGAGTGCCGCGAAGGCCGCACCCGGCTGGTGATCGCGGGCACTCTCTCGCGGGGACAGCGCGAGATCCTCTTCGACGACCAGGGACGCGAGGTCGCCGCGGGCACGCTGGTCGGCGAGTATCGCCGGCCGTCCTGGCTGAAGCCCGTCTAGGACGCCTACTTCATCGTCGCGAGCAGGCGCGCCAGCCAGGCCCGCGCGTCGGGCTCGCCGGGCCGCAGGTTCATGCAGCGGTCGCGCAGGTTCTTGAGCGTGGCTTCGATCATGCCGCCGCGGTGCTCGGGCGCGAGCCCGTCGAGCGCGCGCGCGAAGGCATGCGCGAAGTGCGTCTTGTCGAGCACGCGGTGCTCGTGAAGCGTCTCGACGATCACCACGTTCGCCGCGGCAAGGCCGGCGATCGTCTCGAGCAGCGCGTCGTAGTGCGCCTGGTCATCCATGGAATGAGCCATGAAATGAGCCCTGCCCCGAGCCTTGCGCGGCAGGCGCGAGCAGCCGCGACAGCGTCGCCATGAGCACGTCGATGTTGACCGGCTTCGCGACGTAGTCGTCGGCGCCCGCCTCCATGCACTTCTCGCGGTCGCCGATCATCGCCTTCGCCGTGACCGCGATGATCGGCAGACTGTCGTAGCCGTCGAGCTTGCGGACGATGCGCATCGTGTCGAGGCCGTCCAGCCCGGGCATCATCACGTCCATCAGTACGACGTCGACGTCCGAGCTGCGCTTCAGCAGGTCGATCGCCTCCTTGCCGCTCTCGGCGTGCACCACGCGCAGGCCGTGCGCCTCCAGCGCCGAAGTCAGCGCGAAGACGTTGCGGATATCGTCGTCGACCACGAGCACGCGCTTTCCGCCGAGCTCGGGTTCCTCCTCGTGCTTCCCGGCAGGGAGCTGGGGCACAGGCGCTGGCGCCGGCGCCGCCGACTCGCCTCGCGCCGCGCGCGGCTCCGCGGGCAGCGCCTTCGGCTCGGCGAGCGGATAGACGCGCACCTCGCCCCCCGGCTGGCCGACCGGGTGGTATTCGATCGGCAGGTAGAGCGTGAAGGTGCTGCCCTGCCCGGGCGCGCTTTGCACGCGGATCTCGCCGCCGAGCAGGCGCGCCAGCTCGCGGCTGATCGACAGGCCGAGGCCGGTGCCGCCGTATTCGCGGCTGGTGGTGCCGTCGGCCTGCTGGAAGGCCTCGAAGATCAGCCGCTGCTTGCTGGCCGGGATGCCGATGCCGGTATCGATCACCGAGAAGGCCACGGCCCGGCCGGCCTGCGACAGCGCCGGGTGGCCGGCGCTCCAGCCGCCGCTCGCCGCCTCGAGCTTGAGCGTCACCGAGCCTCGGCTCGTGAACTTGAACGCGTTGGAGAGCAGGTTGGTGAGGATCTGCTGCAGCCGCTTGCCGTCGGTCTCCAGCGTGGCCGGCAGCGACGCGTCGAGCGCCACCTCGAACTCGAGCCCCTTGTCGGCCGCCATCTGCCGGAAGGTGCGCTCGACGTAGTCGGTGAGGTCGGCGAAGCGCTCGTCGGCGATGTTCAGCGTCACCGTGCCGGACTCGATCTTCGCCAGATCGAGGATGTCGTTGATCAGCGCGAGCAGCTCGGCGCCCGAGGAGTGGATGGTGCGCGCGAACTCGACCTGCTTCGGCGTGAGGTTGCCGCCGACGTTGTCGGCGAGCAGCCGCGCGAGGATCAGCAGGCTGTTGAGCGGCGTCCTCAGCTCGTGGGACATGTTGGCGAGGAATTCCGACTTGTACCGCGAGGAGAGGGACAACTGCTCCGCCTTCTCCTCGAGCGCCGCGCGCGCCTGCTCGATCTCGCGGTTCTTGAACTCCACCTGGTGCATCTGCTCGGAGAGCTGGCGCGCCTTCTCCTGCAGCTGCTCGTTGGCGGCGCGCAGCTCCTCCTGCTTGGATTTCAGCAGCGCCTCCGACTTCTGCAGGTTGAGCGCCTGCTGCTCCAGGCGGTCGTTGGTCTTCTTCAGCTCCTCCTGCTGCGCCTGCAGCTCGGCAGTGAGCGACTGCGACTGGTGCAGCAGATACTCGGTCTGCATGTTCGCGGCGATGGTGTGCAGCACCACGCCGATCGACTCGGTGAGCTGGTCGAGGAAGGTCTGGTGGATCTCGCTGAACTTGGAGAACGAGGCGAGCTCGATCACCGCCTTCACCTGGCCCTCGAACAGCACCGGCAGGATGACGATGTTCACCGGCGCGCCCGAGCCGAGCGCCGAGCTGATGCGGATGTAGTCCGACGGCGCGCTGTTCAGCACGATGCGCTTCTTCTCGAAGGCGCACTGGCCGACCAGGCCCTCGCCGAAGGAGATCTTGCGCGGCAGGCTCTTGGAGTGGCGCTGCGCGTATCCCGCCAGCAGCTCCAGGGTCGAATCGCCGCTGCGGTGGTCGGCGACGTAGAACGCCGCCTGCTGCGCGTTCACGAGCGGGGTCAGCTCGCTCAGGATCAGGCGCGAGACGGTCACGAGGTCGCGGTGCCCCTGCAGCATGCGCGTGAAGCGCGCGAGGTGGGTCTTCAGCCAGTCCTGCTCGGTGTTCTTGCGCGTGGTGTCCTTCAGGTTGCGGATCATCTCGTTGATGTTGTCCTTCAACGAGGCGACTTCGCCCTGGGCGTCCACCGTGATCGAGCGCGTCAGATCGCCCTTGGTCACCGCGGTGGCGACCTCGGCGATTGCGCGCACCTGCGCCGTGAGGTTGGCGGCGAGGCGGTTCACGTTGTCGGTGAGGTCGCGCCAGGTGCCGGCGGCGCCGGGCACCCGCGCCTGCCCGCCGAGCTTGCCTTCCGATCCCACTTCCCGCGCGACGTTGGTGACCTGCTCGGCGAAGGTGGCGAGCGTGTCGATCATGCCGTTGATCGTCTCGGAGAGCGCCGCCACCTCGCCTTTCGCCTCGACGGTGAGCTTCTTCGTCAGATCGCCGCTCGCCACTGCGTCCATGACCGCGGCGATGCCGCGCACCTGGTTGGTGAGGTTGGTCGCCATGGAGTTCACGTTCGCGGTGAGGTCGTTCCAGACGCCGCCGCCCTTCACCTGCGCCTGCCCGCCGAGCTTGCCCTCGGTGCCCACCTCCTTCGCGACCCGCGACACTTCCGAGGCGAAGGCGTTGAGCTGGTCGACCATGGTGTTCACCGTGCTCTTCAGCTCGAGCACTTCGCCCTTCGCATCGACGGTGATCTTCTTCGAAAGATCGCCCTTCGCGACCGCGGTCGTCACCTCGGCGATGTTCCTCACCTGGCCGGTGAGGTTCGCCGCCATCGAGTTGACGTTGTCGGTGAGGTCCTTCCAGACCCCCGCCACGCCGACCACCTGCG
>DASQYN010000666.1:0-2558 GCA_035639215.1 Burkholderiales bacterium | reverse complement strand
ACGGAGTTCAAGTACGAGCGAGATGTTCAGCCGGCGCCCAAGCTGGGCGAGTGGGTCGAGGGCCTGAGCGAGATCCTGGAGAAGGAAGCCAAGCTGCCTCGGCGGGAACGCCGGTCGACCCAGCGTCTGTTCGAGGAGCTGCGCGGGCGCGGCTATGACGGCGCGCATGACAGCGTGCACCGGTTCGTGAAGGCGTGGCGGATCGAACGGGCACGGGTTCCGGCCCAGGCGTTCGTGCCGATGAGCTTTGCCCCGGGCGAGGCGTACCAGTTCGACTGGAGCCACGAGACGATCACGCTCCAGGGGCTGCCGCTGCTGATCAAGGCGGCGCACATGAAGCTGTCGCACAGCCGCATGCCGTTCGTGCGCGCCTACTTCCGCGAGACCCAGGAACTGGTCTTCGACGCCCACGACAAGGCGTTCCTTTTCTACGGCGGGGTCTGCCGGCGCGGCATCTACGACAACATGAAGACGGCGGTGGAGGCGATCTTCATCGGCAAGGCGCGGCAGTACAACCGGCGCTTTCTGCAGATGTGCTCGCACCACCTGATCGAACCGGGGGCCTGCACGCCCGCCTCCGGCTGGGAGAAGGGGCAGGTCGAGAACCAGGTCGGCAATCTGCGCGACCAGCTGTTCCGCCCCAAGCCGCGCGTGCAGAGCCTGACCGAGCTGAACGCCTGGCTGGCCGATCAGTGCATCGCCTATGCCCGGCGCACCAGGCACCCGGAGTTCAAGGACCGCACCGTCTGGGAGGTGTTCCAGGACGAGCGGGTGAGCCTGATGGAGCTGCGCGGGCCGTTCGACGGCTTCGTCGAGAAGGCGGTCAGGGCGAGCACCACCTGCCTGATCATGGCCGATCACAACCGCTACAGCGTGGACGCACGCGCCGCCGGCCGGATGGTGCTGGTGCGCTCCCATGCCGAGCGCATCGTCGTGCTGCTGGGCGACGAGGTGGTCGCCGACCATCCACGCCAGTTCCGGCGCGACCAGATCATCTACGACGCCTGGCACTACCTGCCGGTTCTGGTGAGGAAGCCCGGGGCTTTGCGCAACGGCGCCCCCTTCAAGGATTGGGACTTGCCGCCCGCCCTGGCGCAGGTCCGCGCCTTGCTGAAGCAGCATGCCGACGGCGATCGCCAGTTCGTCAAGGTGCTGGGCGCGGTGCTCGACCATGGACTGGCCGCGGTCGAGGCGGCCTGTGCCGAAGCCCTGGAAGCCGGCATCGCCAGCGGCGATGTGATCCTCACCGTGCTTGCCCGGCAGCGTCAGCCGGCGGCGCCGCCCAGCATCACCACGCCCGATGCGCTGCGCCTGAAGATCGAGCCCGCGGCCGATTGCGGCCGCTACGACAGCATAAGGAAGGTCGCCTGATGGAACGCCATGAGATCCTCGAAGCCATGGGCGAGCTCAAGCTCTACGGCATGCGCGCCAGCTTCGACGAGATCGCCGGCAAGGGCCTCGCTCGGCGCGACGAGGTCTTTCCCATTATCGCCAGCCTGATCCGGGCCGAGCGGACCCACCGCCAGGCTCGGTCGATCAGCTATCGCATCGCCGGCGCCAGGTTCCCGATGCTCAAGGATCTCGACAAGTTCGTTTTTGCCGACACGCCGGTCGACGAGGGCCAGCTGCGCGAGCTTGCGGCCGGCGGCTTTCTCGACTCCAGGCGCAACGCGATCTTCATCGGCGGAACCGGCTCGGGCAAAACGCATCTCTGCATCGCCGTCGCCGCGGCGGTCATCCGCATCCGCGCCCGGGGCCGGTTCTTCAACCTCGTCGATCTGGTCAACCAGCTCGAGCAGGAGAAGGCCGCCGGCCGCAGCGGCCGCCTGGCCGAGAAGCTGCTGCGCTACGATCTCATCGTCATCGACGAGCTCGGCTACTTGCCGTTCAGCCAGCCCGGCGGGCAGCTGCTGTTCCACCTGATCAGCAAGCTCTACGAGAACACCTCGCTGCTGATCACCACCAACCTCGCCTTCGCCGATTGGCCCCAGGTGTTCGGCGACGCCAGGATGACCACCGCAATGCTCGATCGCTTGACCCATCACTGCGACATCATCGAGACCGGCAACACCAGCTGGCGCTTCAAAAACCGAAGCTGATCCCCCGGTTCCGTGACGTAACGCTTCGGAGTAGACCATGCCTCGCAAGCCCATCGGCGAAAGGCCGATGACCGATGCCGAGCGACAGGCCCGCCATCGCGCCGCCCGCGCCGCCGGCCGGCCCGCGATCCGCTACCGTCGAGCCGCCGATCAGCGCAGCCGAACCCGGCGCTGGCGCGACGCCGTCAGCGACCTGCTCGCGCTGCAGGCCGAGTATCAGGCGTGGCTCGACACCTTGCCCGACAACCTCCAGGAAGGCGCCACCGCCGAGGCCCTTCAGGCAATCTGCGAGCTCGATCTCGGCGAGCTCCAGGCGATCGAGCCGCCCAGGGGCTTCGGCCGCGATTGAACCTCCCGCCGACACGGCGATACCCGACCACCCCCACCCCCGGACCCCCACCCCCGGGCTTACCCGCGTGGGTGCACAGGCACCTCCCACGCCCTTCGCTCCGCGCAACG
>DASQYN010000665.1:0-2730 GCA_035639215.1 Burkholderiales bacterium | reverse complement strand
GAGAGGGTGAGCGATCCGTCGCTCCTGCAGCCGGCGATCCGGCGCGCCCTCGAGAGCGGCAAGCCCGCCGTAGTCGACGTCGTGATCGACCCGGACCGGCTCGCCGCCGTGGTCTATCGCAGCTGAGCGAAGATCCGCTTCATGGCGTTCACGCGCGCCAGGTACGCGCGAGCGTCATGCTCCCCACAGCGCTGGCGCGGGGCGAGTTTGAATTTTCTAGAAGCAAAGCTTTCTCCTGCGGCAGCGCCGCACAGGTGGATCAGCGCGGCGAGGTCCTGCTTCTGCTGGAGTGTTGCCCCGCCGATGCGCGCTCGGGCTACAGCTTCGGCCACCCGCCGGTCAAGATACGCCGCGGTCATCTCGGCCGCGTGGCTCGGCACCACGCGCAGATAAAGCGTGTTGAACCAGCACGAGCGGGGATTCGTCCACGGGCCGTCCTCGACCACCGCGTGCCAATGAATGCAGTAGCGCTTCGCCTCGACGTACGTGCCGTCGGTGATCTGGTACATGCCGACCGCGCTCGAGGCCGGCCGATAGAGATCGAACGGCCGGGGAGTCAGCTTCCAGCGCCACTCCGGCGTGGCGACCGGGTTTCCGGAAGCTTCGACCTGCGCGAGCGCGGCGAGCAACTCGGGCGTGATGACCGCCGTGGCGTGCTCGCGGAAGATCGCCCGGTACTCGCGCCACGTCTCGACCGGCGTCTTCGCGAGCACCCCGCTCACCGGGTAAAAAAGCTCGGCCGGCTTGCGCAGCACCTGGTATAGGCCGTTCAGGACGAACCAGAACGTTGCCAGCGCGAGCACGGCGAGCGCGAGCTGCACTCTGCGCGGGGCGCGGCGGGCGCGCCGCAGTGCCCGCCTGAGGAACCGCTTAGCGCGCGAGCGGATTGGACCGCAGCTGGAAGTGCACGGCGAGCGGCGCGCTCCCTTTGCCGCCTTCGCGCAGCCACGGCGTGCGATCGCCGCTCGCGGTCCAGAGGCCGCGGCCTTTCCAGCCCGCATTCGGCTCGTCGATCCGGCCGTCGAAGCCCTTCGCGTAGAAGCCGAGCGGATAGGGCACGCGCAGCACGACCATCTTTCCGTCCTTGAGCGCGATCAGGCCGTCGTTCAGGTTGCCGGTCGACATCGGCACGTTCTCGCCCAGGCCGAAGGTGTTGTGCTGGTCGACCCAGGTGTAGTAGCTCGACTCGGCGCTGTTCGGCCCGATGCCCTGGAAGCCCGGTCCGGGGTATTGGTGGAAGGACCAGCCTTCCGCGCAGTGGTCGCCGGTCGCCTTCGGGCCGTTGAGCGGCGCCTTGCACTTCCTACGGTCGAAGCTGCCCATGTGCCCGCTGCCGAGCGAGACCCAGACCACGCCGTTCCTGTCGATGTCGCCGCCGCGCGGGCCGAAGCCCGGCTGCGGCACGTTGTAGACCTCGGAGAGCTGCGTCTTTGGATCGAAGCGCAGCACGCCGCCGCGCCCGGCGAAGACGCCCACCGTGTACCAGATCGAGCCGTCGACCGGGCTCGGCATGACCGCGTACGTGCCCGAGCCGCCGGTAATGGTCGTGTCGCCCGCATCGGCCTTGCCGTCGCCGTTGGTGTCTAGCACGAACGGCGCCCAGCCTTGAGACGCGGCGGCGTCGCCGGTGTCGTCGAACTTCTTGGTGTTCACCCAGCCCGCGACCTGCGCGCCGCTGGTCCAGACGGTCTCGTTCTCGTCGTAGCCGAACTGCAGATGGTGCGTGCCGAAGCAGGTATCCACGAAGGTGTACTTCATCGTCTTCGGGTCGAGCACGGCGAGCTGGCGCACGTTGCGCTCGATCGGCGCGACCCGGGCCGAGGGATGGCTCGAGCCTTTCTGGCAGAACGCCGGGTTCTGCGGCGGCCGTACTGCGGCGCTGAGCCATACGCGGCCCTGCCGATCCAGCATCGCGTTGTGGTTGTTGGCGTGCGTGTCCCAGAGCTTCTCGTCGCCCCAGTAGGCCGAGGGCTGCAGCGGCTTCTCGATCGCCGCGTGCCCGGGGCCGAGCGCCTCGGGCGTCTCGGGGCCGACCGGCAGCTTGAAGTGCGTGACGCTGCTCGTCTTCGGATCGAGGATCGGCATGACGTCGGTGGCGTATTCCGGCGAGCCGAAGAGCGGGCCGTAGGCGTTTACAGTCGGATTGCGCCGGTCCGACGAGATCAGGTCGTGCAGATACTTCTTCGGATCGCCCCATTCCCACCAGGTGACGACGATGTTCCGCTCGACGCCCTGCGGCCTGGGCGGCTTCGCCTGCGGCAGCTCGCCCTTCGCCACGCGATCCGTCCAGTCGCCGAGATACTTGAACGGCACGCCGCCGAGCTTGCCGCCGAGTGGGCCGACCATGAGCGGCGCCGCCTGCCCGGACTGCACGCGGCGCATCCATGCCTCCTCGCCGCTCTTGAAGTCGCTGAACGCGGCCGGCAGGGTGCGCGTCGCCGCGTTGCCGAGCTGGTGGCAGCCGACGCAGGCCTGGTTCTTCAACGTCGTCAGGTAATCGGCCTGGCTGATGCCTTTGGGAAATTCCGACGCCGGCGGAATCTTCATCATCGTGTACCAATAAATCGCCGGGTAGTACTGCGCCGCGCTGCGCTCGTCGGGCGCCGTAACGGCGCTGTGGTTCACGATCCTGCCCGGCACCGCGCGCAACTTGACCGAGTCCACCAGGCCGTAGCCGCGAACCCAGACGCTGTAGTTGGCCTTCGGCAGGTCGGGAATCAGGTAGCGGCC
>DASQYN010000664.1:0-6793 GCA_035639215.1 Burkholderiales bacterium | reverse complement strand
GCGCGCCGGATCGTTCAGCCGCAGGGAAGCGGCATCGGGATCGAAGATGCGCAGCTCGCGCCCCGGCTGCGCGAGCAGGCGCGAGAGCGCCTGCTGGAAGCCGGCATTGGTGTCGAACCGCTCGTAGCTCGCTTCGTCCATTCACGGAGCCTCGAAATGCACGTATCCCGCACGTTGCCAGTCGGAGACCAGACGCGCAAGCGCCCCGTGCGCAAGCGCGCTGCCGTGCGCCCAGCGCCTGTCGGCGAGGGAGCGCAACGCTGCCGAGCGAAGCGCGACCGATTCGCCGTTGATGAAAAATTTCCTTGCGCTGTAGAGAAGCTGCGTCTTCGGATCGAGGCGCACGAGCGAGTCGCGCAGCGCGCGCCCCGAGCGCCGCGGCCGGAACACGACGTGCGCCTTCGGCAGGGTGAGATATTCGCCGAGGAAAGTCTCCACGTCGGCGCCCGACCAGCGGATGCGCGCGAGCGTCTTTCGCGCGAAGTCGACCATCGCCGCCGGCAGGCGCGCCGGCGCGCCGGCCGGCGCGAGCCCGGGATCGCCGTAGCGCGAGTCGGGCAGGCCGCGCTCGTGTAGCCAGTCGAGGAACGCGGCGCCGAGCTCGGCGCCGCGCGGCGCGCGAAAGCCGACCGAGTAGGTGAAGCAGCGCTCGAGCGCCACGCCGTCGTGCTTGATGCCGGGCGGGAGATAGAGGAGATCTCCGGGCTCGCAGAGATAAACCTGCTTTCCCCGGGAGAACCATGTGGTCCACCGCCGTACGCCCGGTCCCTGGAGCAGGAACACATCGTACGAGTCGATATGCGGCCCGACGCCGCCGCCCGGCGTGGCGTAGCTCACCATGACGTCGTCGAGGCGCGCCTGCGGAATGAACGCGAAGCGCCGCAGCAGCCGGTCGGCGGCCGCGCTCTGCAGGTTGACGCCGCTCACGAGGATCGTCCAGTCGCGCGCCCGCGGCCGGGCGCGCGGGAACGGGCCGTGGCGTGTTTCCCGTTGTCTGCCGCGCCGTTCCACGATCCGGGATTCGACGTCGTGGCGCGCGCCGAGCGCGAGAAGCGAGGCGACGTCGACGATCGGTTCCGCGGGGGAGAACGCGCCGCGCACGAAAAGCGGGCGCTTCTGCCAATGCCGGCGCAGAAAAGCGCTCGGCGTCAAGCCACCGAGCAAACGTCGCTCCATGAGCGGATTATCTTGTGCGCGACGGTTGTCAAAGTAAAAAAATTTTGGAATAGAATCGTTCGCGATGCTGCAACCGGGACAACCTGCGCCGTCGTTCGAGCTGCCCGATGCCGACATGCAGCCAGTGGCGCTCGACGAGTTCAAGGGCAAGAAGCATGTGGTCCTGTATTTCTACCCGCGCGACGGCACGCCCGGCTGCACCCTGGTCACCACCGATTTCTCCGACCACCAGGACCAGTTCGGCAAGCACGACTGCGTGGTGCTCGGCGTCTCCCCTGACGACTGCCTGACTCACGCCGACTTCCGCGACCGCCACGGCGTCACCATCGCGCTGCTCTCCGACCCCGAGGGCGAGGTGTGCCGCAAGTACGGGGTGCTGCAGGAAAAGGCGAGCGAGGACGGCGCGCGGCGCCGGTGCCTGGTGCGCTCGACGTTCGTCATCGACAAGAAGGGCGTGATCCGCCACGCCGCCTACGACGTCAACCCTCGTGGCCATGCCGCGGAAGTGTTCGACCTGGTGAAGCGCCTACGGTCGTAGAGCGTAATACCGTCGTATCCCTGAAAGTGGAGCTGAGCGACGCACAGAACGCGCCGCTCGCCGCGCCTGCCGAGCTCGCCTACGTGCACGGCGGCTACGGCCAGCTCTTCGACAAGCTCGAGGAGGCGCTGCAAGGCCGGCAGCCGGGCGATTCCCTGCAGGTACAGCTCGAGCCCGAGGATGCCTTCGGCGAGTACGACGCCGGGCTGATCCGCCTCGAGCCGGCGAGCCGCTACGGCGAAGGCGTCGCGGTAGGCATGGAGATCGAGGAAGACAGCCGCCTCTACCGCGTCACCGACGTCGCCGCCGGCAGGGTCGTGCTCGACGGCAACCATCCGCTCGCCGGCATGGCGCTGCGCTTCTCGATCGTGGTCCTCGACGTCCGCGCCGCCACGCAGGAAGAGCTGGGCCGCGCGGTATCATCCCCCTAGGGAAGGGTTGATAAGTCGACTCCCGACGGGGGAGGGAAGGCAATGCTGAAAGACATCCTGTCGTACGGGATCGGCACGCTTGCCGCGTTCCTGGTCATCGCGGCGCTGGTGTTCCTCTTTGTGCGCGACGTCACGCAGAAGAAGCACAGCGTGCTGCGCACGTATCCGGTGATCGGCCGGCTGCGCTATTTCTTCGAGCAGCTCGGCGAGTATTTCCGCCAGTACTTCTTCGCCGGTGACCGCGACGAGATGCCGTTCAACCGCGCGACGCGCGGCTGGGTCTACCGCCTGGCGAAGAACGAGCCGGGCGTGATCGGCTTCGGCTCGACCTACGACCTGCACCAGCCGGGCGCGCTGATCTTCGTCAATCACCCTTTCCCGGTGCTCGAGGAGGAGCGGCTGCCGACGCCGTCGCTCGCGCTCGGCGACGGATACGCGCGGCAGCCCTTCGCGGCGCGCTCGATCGTCAACGTGAGCGGCATGAGCTTCGGCGCGATCTCGGCTCCCGCGGTGAGGTCGCTGTCGAAGGGCGCGGCCCTCGCCGGCTGCTGGCTCGACACCGGCGAAGGCGGCCTTTCGCCGCACCACGTCGAGGGCGGCTGCGACGTGATCATGCAGATCGGCACCGCCAAGTACGGCGTGCGCGACGCGCAGGGCAACCTCTCGAGCGAGCGCCTGCTCGAGCTCGCGCCCGTGGTGCAGGCGTTCGAGATCAAGCTCTCGCAAGGCGCGAAGCCCGGCAAGGGGGGCGTGCTGCCCGGGCGCAAGGTGACGCCCGAGATCGCGCACATCCGCGGCATCCCGGAGGGGCGCGACTCCATCAGCCCGAACCGGCACCGCGACATCGCCGACATGAACGAGCTCCTGGAGAAGATCCATTTCATCCGCGAGCTGACCGGCCGCCCGGTGGGCGTGAAGACCGCGGTGGGCGGCTGGCGCTTCATGAACGACCTCGCCGATGGGGTGCACCGCCGCGGCCTCGAGTTCGCGCCGGACTTCCTGGTCATCGACGGCGGCGAGGGCGGCTCGGGCGCGGCGCCCCAGGCGCTCGCCGATCACATGGGCCTCTCCATCGAGGAAGCGCTGCCCCGCGTCGTCGATTCGCTCATCGAATCGGGCCTGCGGCAGAGGATCCGCGTGGTCGCCTCGGGCAAGCTCGTCACTTCCGCGCGCGCCGCCTGGGCGCTCTGCGTCGGCGCCGATTTCGTCAACACGGCGCGCGGCTTCATGTTCGCGCTCGGCTGCATCCAGGCGCTGCGCTGCCACACCAACACCTGCCCGACCGGCGTCACCACCCACAACAAGCGCCTGCAGCGCGCGCTGGTCGTCGAGGAGAAGTATCAGCGCGTCGCCAACTACGCCGCCAACATGAACCGCGAGATCGACATGATCGCCCACTCGTGCGGCGTACGGCATGCGCGCGAGCTGCGCCGCGAGCATGTGCGCATCGTGCAGGCGAGCGGTCAGTCGGTGGCGCTCAACATGCTTTATCCCTATCCCGAGGCGAAGGCACGAGTGAAAGTGGCATGAGCGCGCGCATCGTGCCCCTCGCCGAGGAGCATGTGGAGGGGTTCCATGCCGTGCTGGACAGCGTGGCGCGCGAGGAGCGCTATCTCGCCATGTTCAAGGCGCCGCCGCTCGACGGCGTGCGAAAGTTTGTCGCCGAAAGCCGGGCGAAGGGGCGTCCGCAATTCCTCGCCATCGCCGACGAGCGGCCGGTCGGCTGGTGCGACGTGATCGAGAAGCCGCGCGAGGCGCTCGCCCACAGCGGCGTGCTCGGCATGGGCGTGCTTGAGGGCTACCGCGGCTGCGGCATCGGCGCCGCGCTGATGCAGCGCACGCTGGACGATGCTCGCGCGAAGGGCTTCACCCGCATCGAGCTCACCGTGCGCGTCGACAACCCGCGCGCGAAGCGCCTGTACGAAAGATTCGGCTTCGAGGTGGAGGGCCTGGGCCGCCGTCTCATGCGCGTGCACGGGGAATATTTCGATTGCCATCTCATGGCCTGGCTGGGCTGACGTTGGGATATCCATTACTAATGGTTCCCTTGCTCTTCCTGGTGGCACCGCCGGCCTGGCCGCTGAGCCGAGACGCCGAGGAGTTCATGCGCATAACGAAGGAGCTCGAGCCGGTGCAGTGCGAGAAGCGCCGCCTGCGCCGCGAGATCGCGCTCGCCGAGGCCGAGCAGCGCGCGCAGGACGCAAGCGCGCTGCGCGCGCGCTTTGCCGCGCTCGACCGCGAGCCGAAGACTGCGAAGCTCGAGCGGCGGCTCGGAGTGCTGGAGAAGCGCCTCGTGCGCTCGAGCGATCCGGAGGATCTCGAGAGCATCAGCCGGCAGCAGCGCGAGGCGTTCTACCGGTGCGAGTAGCGTGCCCGAGCCGCTGAACCCGCCGCCGCGCAATCCCTATCGCCCGCCGCAGGCGCCGGTCGACGACGTCGGCCGCGCGCCCGGCTCGCCGCTGAAGGCGGTCGTCTACGGCGTGCTGGTCGATGTCGGCGGCAGCCTCGTCCTCGGCGTGGTGCTGGTCATCGGCTACTCGATCATGCTCGCCTCCTCGGGCGCTTCCGCCGAAGAGATCGAGCGCGGGCTGGGCGAAGCCTCGCCGCTGTCCTGGTTCTCGATCCTCGGCTTCGTGCTCGGCTGCACGACGTCGTTCCTCGGCGGCTACGTATGCGCGCGCACTGCGCGCGCCGCGGAGATGAAGTGGGTGGGCATCGTCGCCGCGGTGTCGGGCCTCGCCAGCCTGCTGATGGGCTCGGGCGCCTACGCCTTCGAATGGAGCGCCCTGCTCGCGCTCCTCGGCATGGCGGCGGTTTTCGCCGGCGGCTGGGTGGGGACGCGGAGAAACCGCACATTTGCGAGACCGGCGGGAAATGGGGGAAACTGATCCGCGATGCAGGAATCCGCGCCGCTCGAACGCCCCCTGCGCTCCGCGCGCCTTGCCGACCATCGCGAGTCGGCGCACCGCGCGGGGCTGCGCTATGTCACCGACGAGATCGGCGGCATCCGGCGCAAGCGCGTCGGCGCGGGGTGGGCGTATTACACGCCCGAGGGCGCGCTGATCACGGATCGGCGAACCCGCAAACGGCTGAACTCGCTGGCCATTCCTCCCGCCTGGACGCAGGTGTGGATCTGCCCCGATCCCGACGGCCACATCCAGGCCACCGCGCGCGACGCGCGCGGGCGCAAGCAGTACCGCTACCACCCGCAGTACCGCGAGGCGCGCGACCGCTCGAAGTTCCGCCGCATGCTGGAGTTCAGCGAGGTGCTGCCGCGCCTGCGCGAGCGGATCGAGCGCGACCTGCGCGCTGAGTCGCTCTCGCGCCGGCAGATCCTCGCCACCGTGGTGCGGCTCCTCGATCGCACGCTGATCCGCGTCGGCAACGACGAGTACGCGCGCGAGAACCGCTCGTACGGCCTCACCACGCTGCGCCGCCGGCACGTGACGGTCGACGGCACGATGCTGCGCTTCAGCTTCCGCGGCAAGAGCGGCGTCGAGCACACCATCGCCGTCGCCGACCCGCGCCTCGCCAAGATCGTGCAGCGCTGCCGCGAGCTGCCTGGCGAGGAGCTTTTCCAGTACGTCGACGCGAAGGGACGCCGCCAGGACATCTCCTCGGACGACATCAACGCCTACCTGCGCGAAGCGAGCGGGCGCGATATCTCGGCGAAGGATTTCCGCACCTGGGGCGGCAGCATGCTCGCCGCGGTCGAGCTGCGCCGCATGGGCGAGGCGGCGAGCCGCCGCGAGACCGAGCGCAATATCATCGCCGCGATCGACGCGGTGGCCGAGCGCCTCGGCAACACGCGCGCCACCTGCCGCAAGTACTACATCCACCCGGTGCTGCTCGAGGCCTACCGGATGGGCGAGACGGTGCCGCAGCCGCCGCCCAAGGGCAGCGCCCGCCGTCGACGCGGCGCCGCGCTAAGGCGCGACGAGGTGCTGGTGCTGCAGTTCCTGCAGGAAAGAGTCTAAGACCAAGGTCCAATAGCCGCGCCCGGCGGCGGATGGCATCGTGGCCATGCCACCCGTAAGAGAAGGCGTTCAGCCATGAAGAGAACCTTGCGCGCGCTGGCGCTCGCTGCCGTGCTTGCCGGATGCAGCGGCATCCAGCCCGACCCGCCGCGCGGCGGCGACTGCAGCTATCCCGGCGCGTCGGTGCAGTGCCGCGGCTTGAACCCGGGATGAGCCGCCTGGCGCTCGCCGCGTTCGCGCTCTTCGCGAGCTGCGCGGTGTGCGCCGCCGACAGGAAGCCGGCCGAGGCGAAGCTGCCCGAGGTCCCGGAAACGCTCACGCCGGCGCAGGCCGACGCCTTCCTCGCGAAGCTGACCGATGCTCAGGCGCGCGCGCTGCTCGCGCGCGAGCTGCAAGGCCGCGCGCAGAAGCAGGCGGCAGCCGAGGCGCCGTCCGTCGACCGCAGCTTCGGCTCGTGGCTGATGCAGGCCGCCGAGGGGATGGAAGGCGCGCCCGTCGACATGAGCCGGCACGGCGACCTGCTGATGCAGGGAATGGCGCGGCTTCCGACGGGCCTTTCGGCCGGCGTGGCGCGCATCTTCGGCGACCGGGGCAACGGCGGCGTCTTCCTCCAGCTTGTCTTCCTGGCCGCCGTGCTGGTCGCGGGCGCGCTCGCTTCCTTCGGCGTGCGG
>DASQYN010000663.1:0-16619 GCA_035639215.1 Burkholderiales bacterium | reverse complement strand
GCGCCGCGCGCCGTCTATGCCGTCTTCAACGGCGGCCCTCGCGCCGTCGGCCGCTTCCACAAGCCGCATCCGCACCCGCGCGAAAAGCGCGTCGACGATCGCTTCTGGACGCTCTACCAGGGCATCGCCGCCGGCGGCCGGCCCGACCTGCAGAGCTGCGCGGTCGCCGAGCCCTGATTCGGGGACGGAGCCCGAACTCGCTCTGCGCGCCTCAGCCGCCGTGGGCCATCTTGCCCTCGCCCGCGGCGCGCTGCGCAGCGAGGACGTTGTGCAGGGATTGCGCGAGGTCTGCCGCCTTGCCGCGTCCCCAGTAGTGCATGAAGAGGATGCGCGGCTGCTCAGAGCTCATGTGCGAATGGATGGCCACCACGTTGACGCCTTCCTTTCGCATCGTGCGCAGCACGCTCTGGAGCTCGTTCTCGTGCATGGCGAAGTCGCCGTCGACCACCGCGTTCTCGTCGCTTCCGGCGAAGGCGGCCCAGGTATTGAGGCCCATCTCCTTGCCGAATCGCACACCGTGCATGCGAGCCGTGAGGCCCCACACGGCCTTGAACATGCCGTTGCTCGCCTGCCCTTGCGTACCGAGGATCTTCTCCAGCGGCACCGCGCTGATGCTGCTCTTGGCGGGGATCGGATCTCCCGCGAACCGGTCAGCCGCCTCCTTGTTCGCCGCCCTCACTTCCTTGATCCTGTCCCAGACGTTCTTGACGCCCGTCGCCAGCTTCCGGGCGTCGCCGGTGCCGCCGATGTGCATGAAGTAGACCTTCGGCTGGTCGAAGAAGAAATGGTTGTGCAGCGCCGTGACCTCGAGGCCGGAAGCGAACGCGGCGTCCATGGCGGGATTGACCTCGTCCTGCAGCAGCACCGTGTCGCCCATGAGCATCAACTGATTGCCCTTGGTCGGCGTGAACGCGGCGTACGACGTCAGCCCCATGAAAGGCGGCATGGCCCAGCCGTCGACCTGCGCCTGGATGTCCGCGCGCGGCGACGAGACCTTGAACACATTCTCCTTCCCGGAATAAGTGCCCTTGGCCCCGATCGTCTGCTCGATCGTCGCCGAGTCGATCTTGCCCGGAGCGGAAAATGCGGCCGCGGAAAAAAGCAGCACTAGGACGGCGGCGAGAATGTTCGGCATGGCGGCCTCCAGTCGGACGCAGTTTCTCTTCGATAGCCTTTTTCCGCCGACGTTCCTCAGCGGTAGCTATCCGGATTCCAGGTATGCAGCTCGTCCTGCCCGTCCTTGCACCACGCGTAGAGCGCGTCGTAGAGCACCAGGCCGTGCGCGAGCATCTCGTGGTCGTCGGCGAATAGCCGCGACAGGCCGAGCGACACTGCGGCGAGGCCCGCCGCTTGCGGCGCCAGGTCCAGGCTCGCGGTGTCGGCACCGCGCACGATGAGGGCGAGGCGCGCGAGGGCCGGGTCGCCGCCGAGGCGATAGTGCCCGACGAACGCGTCGAAGCTGCAGAGCGGCCCGTCGTGCGTGAAGTGCACGCCGGGAACGTCGTACGGGACCGCATCCCTCGCCTTCGCAACGTCCTGCACCTCTTTGGGAGGCACGTAGAGGAACTCGGCGTCGCGGTCGACGAAGCGCGAGACGAGCCAGGGGCAGGCGATGCGGTCGATCTTCGGCCGCTCGCGCGTGACCCAGCGCGTGCTTCCCGCACTGGGCTTGCGATCGCGCGGCCCCTTCCACGCCGCTATTCCGCCCTCGAGAGGGCGTGCGCGCAGGCCGCGCTCGGCGAGCGCCCTCGCGACGTCCTGGCTCACCTCGCGCCCATGCACGCAATAGACCACCACGCTCGAGGCGCGCGGCAGGCTCTTCGCCCAATCCGCGACCGTCTCGGGATCGCGGCGGAGCGCGCCGGCGATCATCTCGCCGGAGTCGCGGAAGGTCGGATCGCGCCGCACGTCGATGACGAGCTCTTCAGGGGAAATGGCGTTCATAGGGACCTCGGTGATCAGAGTTTGAGGATCAAGCCAACGGCCGCTGCAGCGGCGACGATGACCGGCTCCGGAAGCTTCTTTACTTTCCAGAGAAGCAGCAGGACGACGAGCGCGATCGCGAGCGTCGGCAGGTCGACGATCGAGCGCTTGCCGAGCACGACGACCGCGCCGGTGATGGTGCCGATCGCAGCCGCCGTCACGCCGTCGACGAACGCGACGATCGCCGGCCGCCTGCCGTACTTGCGGAAGTACGGCGCCGGGATGATGGTGAAGAGGTAGCACGGCAGGAAGGTCGCCGCCGAGGCCACCAGCGCGCCGGCGAAGCCGGCCACGAGATAGCCGATGAAGCCGACGGTGATCACCACCGGGCCGGGCGTGATCATCGCCACCGCCACCGCGTCGACGAACTGCCGCTCGGTGAGCCACTGATGCTGCGTCACCACGCCGCCGTACAGGAACGGCACGATGGCGAGCCCGCTGCCGAAGACGAACGCGCCCGCCTCGGCGAAGAACACCGCGATCTGCGTGAGCACGCTCCAGTCGGTCACGGAAGCCACCGGCGCGGCGGTCTGCAGCTCGGCGGCGAACGCCAGGCCGGCCGCGCCCGGATGGAATCGCTTCGGCGGCGCCTTCACGAGCCACGCCACGACGCCCGAAGCGAGGAACAGCCACGCGATCTCCGATTCCGTGGCGATGGTGACCGCGGCCGCCGCGGCGTAGATCGCCCAGAGCAGCCGGTCCTTGCCGACGCTCTTCGTCGTGAGCTTCCAGGCGCTGATCGCGATGATGCCGATCACCGCCGCGCCGACGCCGTAGAACACCGCCTGCATCCAGGCGAGCCCGCCGTAGGCGACGTAAGCCATGCCGAGCGCGACGACCATGACGAACGAGGGCAGCACGAAGGCGAGGCCGGCGAGCGTCGCGCCGAGGATGCCGTAGTGCACGAAGCCGAGGTAGATGGCTAGCTGCGCGGCGAGCGGCCCCGGCATGAGCTGCGCAAGCGCGAGGCCTTCCTTGTAATCCGCTTCCGAGACCCAGCGCCGGCGCTCGACCAGGTCGCGATGCATATAGCCGCAGAGGGCTACCGGCCCGCCGAAGCCGACGGCGCCGAGCTTCGTCATGTAGCCGACGAGCTGGCGCAGCGAGTACGGAATGCTTGCAGTCACCTGTCGCGAGGGGCGCATGTTTTTTGCTCCATCCCCTTACCTTCCTTAAAAGGAGCGATCATGGACTCGAGATACCTCATCGCCGCAGCGCTCGCCGCTGGCTTCGCCTTCGCGATACCCGCCGGCGCCGCCGGTTCCAAGCACAAGAGCTCGGCGTCGGCCAGCTCCGGCGCGACGAGCGAAGAGCAGCAGGAATTCAACAAGCTCGACAAGAACCATGACGGCTCGATCTCGCGCGCCGAAGCGAAGGGCTCGGAGCACGAGAAGGACTTCAGCAAATTCGACACGAATAAGGACGGCAAGCTGTCGAAGCAGGAGTTCGCGAAGGCCGAGAAGTCGGAGGAAGCCGCGAGCGGCGGCACGCACAAGGAGAAGAAAGAGTAGCGAGCGCCTGAGCAGGTCGCCCCCGCGAAGGCGGGGGCCCAGCTTTCTCGAAAATCATCCATCACGCCGCACCCAGCAGCCGCAGCGCGTTCTCGCCGGCAATCGCACGCCGTGAGGACGCGTCCAAGGCGAAGTCCTCGAACATCGCCTCGAGCGTCGCCGGCAGCCGCTTCTCCTGCACCACCGGCCAGTCGGTGCCGGTGAGGACGTGGTCGGCGCCGAGGATCTCGATCGAGCCTCGGATCGCGACCCGGTTCATGCCGGTGGTGTCGATGTAGACCTGGCGCAGCTTGGCGCGCTCGGCGCTCTCCGAGGCGAGCACCACGCCGCCGAAGGCGAGCGCGGTGACGACCACGCGCAGCCCGGGAAGCGCCTCCAGCACGCCGCCCGAGAGGAGCGCGACGAGCGCCGCCGAGTTGATGGTGCTGCGAGTGAGCCGCCCGCCGAGGCGCCCGAACCTCTTGAAGCGGCCGGCGAGCTGCGGGTCGGGGACCGGATGCAGCAGCACCGGCACGCCGAGCTCGGCCGCCGCGGCGAGCATCGGCCGCGCTTCCGGCGCGTCGGGCAGCAGCTCTCCCTTCGCGCTTTCCATGAACACGCCGCGCAGGCCGAGCTGCTTCACCGACCGCTCCAGCTCCGCCGCCGCAGCCTCGCCCCCGTAAGCATCGACGGCGGCCAGGCCGTAGAGGCGGCCCGGATGGGGATCCACCAGCTCGGCGATCGAATCGTTGATGCCTTCCAGGTTGTTGTGGAATTCGAGCGGCGCGCTGATAACTCGCGCCGCAATACCCGCCTCCTCGAGCGATGGCATTACGGCGTCGGCCGAAGCCAAGTCGACGAGATGGCTGTGGAAGTCGACGACGCGAAGCGCGCTCATGGCGCCGCCTTCAGCTGGATCGGCGCGCCGAGCGCCTTCCAGCCCATGTGGCCGCTGTTCATGTAGCGCGCGTCGAAGCCCGCCTCGCGCAGCTTGACGGCGGTGCCGCAGCCGACGTGGAAGCCGTAGGCGCAGTACACCACCACCGGCTCGGACTTCGACAGCTGGCCGATCCAGTCCTGCAGCTGCTCGGGGTCGCGCCAGGGAATGTTTTCCGCGATTTCCTGCTGGCGCGTCACGAAGTGGCGCGGCCGCACATCGATCACCTGCAGCGGCTGCCCGGCATCGAGCATCGCCCTTACCTCCTCGACGCTGATGCCCGGCGTGTCGCCGAACTCCGGCTGCACGAGCGGACGCGGGCCAGGCACCTTGCAGGCGTCCGCGTAGCGGGTTTCGAGCGCCGCCCAGTCGAGGTTGCGGAAAAAGGCATCGACGTACGCCCGGGCGTTGGCCCCGAAGTCGATGTGGTAGGCATGCTCGTACATGTCGAGCGCGAGGACCGGCACGCCGCCCGCGATCGATTGCGAATGCTCGGCGGCATACTGGTTGACGAGCCGGCCGTCGCGCGGCACGTAGGCAAGGACCACCCACCCCGAGCCGCCGCCGAGCGCGTAGCCCATGGCGCGGAACTCGGCACGCCAGCGCTCGAGCGAGCCGAAATCGCGCGCCAGGATCTCCGCCATGCCCTTGGTCGGCCGGCCGTCGCCGCCGAGGCTCCCGAAGTAGAGCTCGTGCAGCAGCGTGGAATTGAGGGCCGCCAGCTCTTCGCGCTTCAGTCCGTTCAGCACGTGCGCGGGCGTGTTGGCGAGATCGAGCGCCTGCAGCTGCTCGCTGATGGCGTTGAGGCGCCGCATGGCGCCGCCGTAGTTGTTCTCGTAGTGGCTCTCGATCAGCTTGAGCGAAAGCCCGTTCAGGGTCCACGGACGGCATTGGATCTGCTTCAGCTGATAGCGCGGCTTGCTGTGGCTCATGGCTTCTCCTTCCCTTTCGGGGAGACGGAGCAGCGCTTGGGACGAAGCGTCCTTGCTACCGGGTGTCTGCCTTCGGACCCGGCCAGGGAGAGTCTCCCTGCAGGCCCGTACGCTAGGCCGCGCCCGCAAGCGGGTCAATAGCAAGTCGTATCTTTGATCACTTATTTGTGATACTTATAACTCATGGACCCCTTTGCCGCGCTGGTGCTGAGCCTGCCCACCCGCGACTCCACGCTGCGCATGCGGCTGTGGCGCGCGCTCAAGGACACCGGCTGCGCGGTACTGCGCGACGGCGTCTACGTGCTGCCGGCCAGCCGCGCGGCTGCGCTGGAGAAGCTCGAAGGCGAGATCCGCTCGAACGGCGGCTTCGCGATGACGCTCGCCCTCGCGCCTCGCTCAGAAGCCCAGCGCGCGCAGATCGAGAAGCTCTTCGACCGCGGCGCCGAGCACGGCGAGCTGGTGGAGAAGATCCGCGCGGCGAAGTCCTCGCTCGCGCGCCTCGGCCCGCGCCGGGCGCAGACCGCCATCGCGCGCCTCGAGCGCGCCGGTGAGAAGCTAGGCAAGATCGATTTCTTCCCCGGCGAGGCGAAGGCGCAGGCCGCCGGCGCGCTCGCCGAGCTGAAGCAGGCCTACCGGCAGATGTACGCCGGCGGCGAGCCGCGCTCTTCGAAGAGGAGCCTGCGCGCCCACGAGCCCGCGCGCTACCGCAACCGCCTGTGGGCGACGCGCAAGAGCCTGTGGGTCGACCGCCTCGCGAGCGCCTGGCTCATCAAGCGCTTCATCGACCGCGAAGCCAAGTTCGCCTGGATCGCCCGCCCGAGCGAGCGGCCGAAGAAAGCCGTCGGCTTCGACTTCGACGGCGCCGAGTTCACCCACGTCGGCAACCGCGTCACCTTCGAAGTCCTCGCCTCGAGCTTCGGCCTGGATCACGACCGCGCGGTCGCGACGATCGGCGCGGCGGTGCACTTCCTGGATGTCGGCGGCATCCCCGTCCCGGATGCCAAGGGCCTGGAGGCGGTGCTGAAAGGCGCCAAGGAACGATCGCGCAGCGACGACTCGCTTCTCGCCGAGGCGATGCGCACCTTCGACCACCTGTACGCCGCCTATCGCAGCGACTCGGGCGACGCCTAGCCCGCCGTCGCAGATCCACGACAGGTGCTGCTTCACATGCACGCATAGGCCGTTTGGATCGCGTGCCCGAGGCCACGGACCCACCGGGGCGGCGGGCGCACGGCTATGCTTGGCCCTGCCGCTACCGAAAAGGGCCGCGCGACGATGACGCAAGAGAACCTGCTTGCACGCTACGGAATCCTCCATGAGCTGGGGCGCGGCGCGACGGGCGCCGTGTACGCGGCGCGCGATCGCGAAACCGGCGCAGTCGTTGCGCTGAAGAGACTGGATCCGGCGTTATTGAGCTCCCAGGCGAACCTCGCCGGCCGCTTCCTTAAGCACGCGCGTTCGGCCCGAGCGCTGCAGCACCGCAATATCGTCGAGATCCACGACGCCGGCGAAGTCGGCGGCACGGTATACATCGCGATGGAGATGCTCGAGGGGAAGAGCCTGCGCAAGATCCTCGACGAGGGCCCGCTGCCGATCGCGCGCGCGATCCAGATCGCCCGTGACGTCGCATCCGGGCTCGCGCACGCCCATCTCCAGGGAGTGGTGCACGGGGCACTCAAGCCGTCTAACGTCGTCGTCCTCGGCTCGGGCCCCGCGAAGATCACCGATTTCGGCACCGGGCAGGGCGGTCCGGGTTACCTATCCCCCGCGCAATTGCGCGGCGAGCCGCTCGACCATCGGTGCGACGTCTTCTCGCTCGGCGCCTTGCTCTACGAAATGCTCACTGGCCGGCCACCCGCCGATGCCAAGCCGCCGCCGCCGAGCGAGCTGAACCCGCACGTGCCACATGCGCTCGATGCGATCGTGCTCAGCACGCTCGCCGCGCAACCTGCCGCGCGGATGCCCGGCGTGCCCATCCTGCTTCGCGAGCTGCAGCGCCTCGAGGAAGGCCTCGGAGTGAGCCTACGGGCGAGCGCCGGCACCGTTGAACCGAAGGCGAGCGCACCGACCACGGCGCCCGCGGCCAGGCCACGCAGAATCCAGCCAAACCGCCTCGCCGCTAGATCGTCTGCCGAAGAACTGAAGCCTCGCGATCAGGCACCCGATCCCGAGCCCCAGGCGTTCGACTATCAGAAGGCGATGGCGATGATGGAGCGCGAATCCAGGCGCGAACGGTCCTCCGGATCGCGGCCTGTGAAGCTCGCCGCCTTCGCGCTGGCCGCGCTCGGTATTGCGGTTGCCGGCGTCCTATATCTCTCCGGCCAATGGAGCATTGCTGCCGGTCGCGTCAAGGAAGCGCTGGCGACCGCGCTCGAGACGTCCCGCCCGGCGGCGCCTTCGCCCGTGGCCGAAGCAAGCCAGAAACCCTCGACTGCGCCGGTTGTGCCGGAGAAACCGCTCGCCGCGGAGCCTGCACCATCGCCAGAGACAACGCTGAAAGCGGCCCGCCCAATCGTCCCTTCGCCCGTGGCCGACGCGACGCCGGAGCACGCGACTGCGCCCGCTGCACCGGAGCCATCGTCCGCCCCGAACCCGACGCTACAGAAACCGATCGCCGCGGAGCCCGGCCCGCCGGCACAAGTGGAGAGCGTCGTCGCCCGCACGCCCGAGCCACCTGCACCACCCGCCGCCCCGCCGGCGCCGAAGCCGGCGCGCGCGGTGCAATCCACGGCGAAGGCTCCGGGGCAGCAGCCTGCCGCCACGGCCCGGCTCATCCTCGCGGTATCGCCGCAGGGCGAGCTCTACATCGATGGCAAGCATCATGGCACCACACCGCCGCTTACCACCTTCGACATCGAGCCGGGAATGCATCGCATCGAAGTCCGCAGCGGGTCGCGGACGCCGTATCTCACCTACATGATGGTTCAGGCGGGCGACGTACGGCGCATCCAGCACGACTTCGACACCACCCACGCCGTCCACCCGCCGGCAAGCGCGTCATGGCGGAACCGCGAACGCGCGTCCCGTTAGGCTCAGGCGGCGCTTAGCCCGTTCCTGCGCTTCGCCTCTAGCGCCTCGGGCGAGGCCATATAGGCGAGCGCCGCTCGCACCGCCTCGGCCTGCGACGACTTGACCGACACGCCGGCCGAGAAGGTCGTCATGAGCTGAATCGCCGGCGGCAACGGCCCCAGCACCTCGATGCCTTGCAGGTGGATGAGCTCCGAGAGCTGCTGGAACCCGAGCTCCACCTCTCCCTTCGCCACCAGGCTCCCCACCGGCGTGCCCGGCACCGCCTGCACCCGCTTCACCCGCTTGTCCGGATCCCAGCTCGCCAAGAGCCGCTCCAGATAAACCCCGCTCGGCCCGGTCGAGTACCCGATTGACTTCGAGCCGAGCACCGCCTTCTTCACCGCCGCCTCGGACGAAATGTCCCGCCTCTCCGCGCCCCTCCTCACCGCCACCGCCACGCCCGACTTCACCAGATCGACCCGACTCCCCTTCAGCACCGCCCCGTCCGCGATGAGCTGATCAATCTGCTCCGCCGACAGCACCACCACATCCAGCGCCTCGCCCGCCTTCACGCGCCTCATCACTTCGACACCGCCCACGGTGGTCACGCTAATGACGTCCCCTGTGTCGACTTGATATTGCTTGGCGATGTCGAGCAGGAAGTCCTTCGCCGCCATCGAAGAAATCAGCTTGATCTCTCTCGCCATTGCGCTCGCTCCCGTTGCCAAGCCTATAACCGCCGCGTACGGATAACGGCGCCGATTGTCACACGATCACTACGACGGGGGCTGCGGAAGTGCCCGCGTCCACCCACCGGGGCAGTCCTGAACATAGGGATAGTACGCGGCCGACTCCGGACAGTAGTACCAATAGGAGGGTTGTGTTGGCAGGGGATACGGTTGAACGTATTGGTACGGCTCGACGTACTGCGCTGCGGGCCGTGGAGAGTAGTAGTACGGTGCGTAATACGGAGTCGGATAGTAGAAGGGCGCGAAGAAAGTGCCTCCGATAAACACGCGAGTGTGAGGGCCACCATGGACATGACCGCCACGGTGGCCATAGGCAACGCCGGCTAGGCCAAGCAGCCCGGCGGCGAAAATACAAGCCGTAGTTCCCCGACTCATAGCGCCCTCCGTCTCGTAGACGCTAACGGCTACTGTACCTAGTTCTTTGCCTCGCGGGCGAGAGGAAGGGCACCACCGGGGAGGAAGGACCGTCGTATCCCGCCCCGGTGGGGGGCGCCGTTCACCGGCGGCAAAGGCAACCTTGTTCCCCGCTCTGGCACATGCAGTTCGGGCCGCAGCGGCAGGCGGATTCGGCGTAGCTGGCCTGCAGGGCCGGTTCGGTCGTTTGGCAGCCGCACTGGCAAGCTTCCCCGGCGCAGTTCTGGCAGGTGCATCGATCGTTGGGTTCGTAGGTCATCGGTATCTCCGTTTGGTTAGGCTTCGCTTTGTCGGACTGCATGTCCGATGGGGCTCACTTTAGAGAGCCGCGTTGCGCCTGCCTTGAACGGGGCCGACGACTTCCTTGAACGAATCGGCTGACTTGCGGGCGGCGGGGATCAGCCGGCGGCGGCGAAGGGAGGGGCGATCTCGAAGAATTCGCCGCGCATCATGACCGAGGGCGGGATGCCGAACATCTGATGGAAGGTGCGCGTGAGGTGGGCGGCGTCGGCGAAGTCGGAGGCGTTGGCGGCGGCGGCGATGTTGGAATCGCGGCCGATGGCGAGCATGGCGCGGGCGAGCTTGCGCCAGAGCATGTAGCGGCGAAACGGCAGGCCGAGCTGCTCCTTGAAGAGATGGGCGAAGCGGCCGGGGGAGAGGTGCACGAGCGCCGCCGCGTCCTCTAGGGATAGGCGCAGGTCGTCCGATTCGCGGATCTTCTTGAGGACCTTGGTGACGCGCTCGTCGAGGCGTCGGCTCGGGGGAGCGCCGGCGCAGAAGGCGCGCACGCAGTGGCGCACGAGGTCGCTCACCTCCATGCTCTCGAGCGGCCGCTCGCGGAAGGCGCGCAGCTCGGCGAGGCAGGATTGCACGCGCGCGGCCGGCGCGATGGTGATGTCCTCGGTGAGGACCGAGCGCAGCCACGCGCCCTCGCTCGACTCGGGGTCGACGAAGAGCAGCGCGCCGCTGCCGCCCTGCGCATTGAACGAGTGCTCGACGTCGGGCCGCACGATGATGCCGGCGCCCTCGCGCCATGAACCTCCCGAGGCGCGAATGGCCGCCTTGCCGTCGAGCGCCAGGAAGATCTGGATAGCGTGGTGCGAGTGCGGCGGCACCTCGCCGCCGGCCTGGCCGGTGACGAGGAAGCCGCCCTCCCACAGGTACCAGCGCAGGTTCGCGACAGCAGGTTTGTTCAAGTCGTTCATGCGATGCGCGCAAGAAAGCGGTCCGGCTCGTCCAATACCGCGCCGCGCCGGCTCTTTATCGTTCTCCGTCGAAAGGAGAACCTATGAATATCGCAGAGAGTAACGCATTAACACCGTATGACACGCTTGTCATCGGCGCCGGCCAGGCCGGCCTCGCCGCCGGCTATTACCGGAAGCGCGCGGGAGCACGCTTCGCGCTGCTCGACGGCGCCGGAGAGGTCGGCTCGGCGTGGACAGAACGCTGGGACAGCCTGCGGCTCTTCACTCCCGCGCGCTACAACAGCCTGCCGGGGATGCCGTTTCCCGGAGATCGCTATTCGCTGCCCGGCAAGGACGACGTCGCCGAATACCTGAAGGCCTACGCAAAGCGATTCGATCTGCCGGTGCGCCTTCACTCTCGCGTGCGAAGCCTACGGCGCGAAGCGGGCGTGTACGCCGTGGAAGACGAAAGCGGGGAAATTCTCAAGGCGCGCTCGGTGATCGTGGCGACGGGCGCGAACCAGCGGCCGTACGTGCCGGCGTTCGCAGCCACGGTCAAACCTTACGTACTGCAACTTCATTCGAGCGGCTATCGCCGCCCGTCTCAGATTCCCTCCGGCAGCGTGCTGGTGGTCGGCGCAGGCAACTCGGGCGCGCAGATCGCGCTCGAGCTGGCGGAGGCCGGGCGGCGCGTCACGCTGTCCGGCCCCGACACCGGCTCGCTGCCGCGCCGCTTCCTCGGCCGCGACATCTACGACTGGCTTTGGCCGACGCTCATGCGCCCGCCGGTGGACGGCGCGCTCGGCCGCCGCCTGATGCAGGGCCGCCTCTTCTCCGGCGATCCCTCATAGGTGTGTCTACGAAAAAGCTAGAGCGCGTCGGCAGAACGACCGCCGTGCGCGACGGCTTCGCCGCGGTCGTCTGGTGCACCGGCTTCCGGCCGGGCTTCGGCTGGATCGAGCTCCCGGCGTTCGGCCTCGACGGCTATCCCCTGCACCGGCGCGGCATCGTGCAGAGCCTGCCCGGCCTCGCCTTCGTCGGCATGCGCTACGAGTATCGCTTCGGCTCTGCGCTCCTCGGCGGCGTCGGCGAGGACGCCGAGTACGTCGTGTCGCAAACGCTCGGGTTCGTGCGCTCGGCCGGCTGGCGGGCGAGCCCTGCCAGTCCTACAGATACCGCTTCTCGATTTCCGCGAAGAACGCCTTCGCGAGCCGCGTGAAATCGGCTTCGCTCAGGCGGATGTCGTCGCCGTTCTCGAGCCCGAGCACCGACTTGTCGGGCGGCAGCTTGAGCGAGGCGCCCGCGGAGTTGGGCCAGTCGGGAAGCTTCTCCATCTGCACCTTGCCCTTGTTGTAGAGGAGCGAGTTGCACAGCACGCGCACCTCGTTCAGGGGATTGCCGTCCTTGCCCTCGACGCCGGTGAGCCGGTGCACGAACATGTGGTCGAGCAGCAGGACCTGGGCGTTGAAGAAGCGCGACTCGAATTCCTTCGCCGACGCGCCGCCGACCTGCTTGCGGTAGGCGCGCAGGTCGCCGTCCACGCGGGCGCGGCAGGCATCGATGTACTCGCGGCTGTACTTCTTCATTCCGAGCATGGGTATAGGGTCTCCTTTTGCGGGAGCTCGACGAGGCAGAAGCCGTGGCCGAAGGGGTCGCCGAGCACGGCGAGCTTTCCCCAGGGGAGCGCTTCGATCGGGCGCTCGAGCTTCGCGCCGGCCGTCACGGCGCGCTGCACCGCGGCAGCGATGTCGTCCACGGCGAAATCCAGATGCACCGGCGTCCAGTGGCGCGCGTAGTTGCGCTCCGGCCTCCCGAGCAGGTAGATCGGCGCCGGAGCGCCGAGCATCTCGGCCACCGAGCCGTCGAAGAGGCGCCGGCCGAGGCGAAGGCCGAACGCGCGCTCGTAGAACGTCACCGCCTTCTCGAGGTCGTCGACGTCGATGTTGACCAGGATGTCCATCAGCGCGCGAGCTCGGCGAGACGGCCCTGGAGGAAGTCGCGCACCGCGGGATCGGATTCGAGGCCGATGGCGCGGCGGTAGGCCGCCGCTGCCTCTTCCGCCCTGCCCGTCTCGGCGAGCAGCGCCGCGCGGGCGGCCCAGTAGGGCTGGAAGTCGGCGAGGCGCGCGTCGTCCTGCAAGGCATCGAGCGCGCGCAGCCCTTCGCCGGCGCCGCTCGTCCTGCCGATCGCCACCGCCCGGTTGACCGCCACGACGACGGAGCCGGTCAGGCCGAGCAGCGCATCATAGAGGCCGACGATGGCCGCCCAGTCGGTCCTGCCGGTGAGTCGGCGCGCCGCGTGCGCCGATTGCACCGCGGCCTCGAGCTGGAAGCGATTGAACGCGCCCAGGCGGCTCGCGCGGACGAGCAGCGCCTCCGCCTCGTCGATGAGCGCCACGTTCCAGCGCGCCGGATCCTGCCGCTCGAGGGGAACAAACTCACCTTTCGCGCCGCGCCGCGCCTCCAGCCTAGCGCTCGCATGCAGCATCAGCGAGAGCAGGCCGAGCGCCTCGGCCTCGTCCGGCAAGAGCGACACGACGAGCCGGCCGAGCCAGATCGCCTCCTCCGTCAGCCCGCGGCTGCGCGCCTGCGTTCCCATGGGATCGGACCAGCCTTCGGTGAAGATGGCGTAGATCGCCTGCAGCACCGCGTCGAGGCGGTCCGCCAGCTCCTCGCGCTCGGGGATGCGGAACGGCACGCCGGTTGCGCGGATGCGGTTCTTCGCACGCACCAGGCGCTGCCCCATCGTCGCCGGCGCCACCAGGAACGCCGAGGCGATCGTCGCGGCGTCGAAGCCGAGCACCGTCTGCAGGATCAAGGGCGCGCGCACGCCGGCGTAGACCCCCGGGTGCGCGCAGGCGAACATCAGGCGCAGGCGCTCGTCGGGAATGTCGTGCTTGTCCTCGTCGTCGGTGAGCTCTCCGGCGAGCAGCGCCAGCGTGTCGGCGCCTTCGTGCGCCGTCTTGCGCCTTCGCGCCGCATCGATCATCCGCCGCCGGGCCACCGTGAGAAGCCACGCCTCCGGGGTGCGCGGCACCCCGTTCACCGGCCATTCCGCGAGCGCAGCCGCGAACGCTTCGGCGAGCGCATCCTCGGCGCCCGCGACGTCGCGCGTGCGGGCGGCGAGGAAGGCGACAAGCTTGCCGTAGCTCCGCCGCGCGGCCGCTTCGGCGGCCTTGCGCGAGCGCTCGACGGCGGTTTCGGCTAGCTCCAAAGTGGACGCACCTCGATCGCGCCGTAGCGGGTAAACGGATGGCGCTTCGCCCACGCGAGCGCCGCATCCAGATCGGCCACCTCGATCAGGTAGTAGCCGCCGAGCTGCTCGCGCGTCTCGGCGAACGGACCGTTCTGGACGCTCGCCTTGCCCTCCGGCGCGCGGAGGGTGCTCGCTTCGGAGGTCGGTCTGAGGCCCGCATTTCCGACATAGGCCCCGGCCGCTTTCATCGCCTCCGTATAGGCCATGTAAGCGCCGTGCAGCTGACGCGCTTCATCTTTGGCGAGGCGCATCATCGCCGCCTCGTTGCCATACTGCAGAAGCAGATATTTCATCCGGTGATGCTCCTTCGATCGTTCGTGCCTGACATTGTCGTTCGGCGATCCCGCCTTTCGACAGCGCACGGGGAGACTCGGGGATAAGTATCGCGGCGCAGCCTCCACTATAGTTTCCGCCCATCCGTCCAGCGGTTCTGCCTCCGGGAGGAAGGCGCCGCATGCCATCCAAGCACAAGATTTTCTTCGTCCACGGCGTCGGCGACGACGCGGGCAAGTGGTCCACGAGGATCCGCGAGGACTTCGAGAAGCTCTTCGATTCCTATCCCAGGCCGCCGGGCGGCCAGCCGTTCGCGGCCATGTTCGAGACGCACGAGGTGCTCTACAACGACCTCTTCGACGCCTGGCGCCAGCGAGTCGCGCAGGACGCCGGGAAGGCGCTGAAGGAGCTCGCCGCCGGCGGCCTGCCGAACGAGACGATCCTGCGTCTCTTCCAGGCGGGCCAGGCGGCCGGCGGCGGCGGCTTCTTCCGCACGCACGCGCTCGACGTGCTGCAGTACCGGTTCCTCGAGCTGATCGGCATGCCGGTGCGCGTCGCGGTGGACAAGGCTATCAAGAGCGAGCTGCCGAACAACGAGTTCGGCGTTCCGGTGGGCTGGTCGGTGATCGCGCATTCGCTCGGCACTTCGGTCGTACATGACATGCTGCACCAGGTGTTCAACCCCGCTTCCGCCGAAGAGAACGCGGCGCTCTTCCAGCCGCGAGCGGTGCTGATGCTCGCGAACGTCAGTCAGCTCCTGCACAACCCCAAGGTGCTCGGCGCCGGCGTGGATGGGTACAAGTCGTTCGTGCGGCCGAGGGCCCGCACGAGCGACGGGGCGTGCCGCTATCTTCTTTCGGCAGCGAACCGGCTCGATCCCATCGCCTTCGCCGGCGACTACGATCCGCCGGCCGACTGGCGCGCGCAGGCGGGCGATCGTTTTCTCGACCTCGAGTTCACGGCGTTGCCGAAGAGTCGCAACGTCCACGGCTACGCGGAATATCTCGCGCATCCCGCGGTGCACATTCCGCTCTTCCGCACGCTCACCGATCGGCCGGACTGGATCGGCGCCGACACCGAGCGCAAGGCGCTGGAGAAGTATGCGGCGGAGAACCCGGTGCCGGACCTCGAGCGGCTTGCCCTGGAGAAGCTGCGCCAGCAGCTGAACCTCGACGACTGGGTCGCACGCATCAAGGCGTGGAAGGAGGTGCTCGACAAGTACACCGGGGAACAGCAGCCATGATGCGCTTGCGCCTTCGCGCGTTTTGGGTGCTCTCGTACGCGGTCCTGTGCCTGGCGCTTCTTTCAGGCGCGCCGGTGCTCGCGCAGGAGGTCGATTGCGCCGTCCTACGCACGCAAATGGAGGCCGCGCCGGCGCGCGCGCAGCTCACCGAGCTGCTGCGCCAGGGCTGCCTCGGCGAGGCGCCCGACAAGGATCCCTTTACCGCGCGCGTGCAGCAGCTCTTCGCCACCGCCACCCGGCTGGCGCCGGAAGGACAGGGAGCGGTGCAGATCAAGGACGTCGCGCTCGGTCCGGACGAGCGCCGCTCGCTCACGCTCGCCGTGCTGCGCGTCGCGGCCGATTACGTCGAGCGACTGCAAGCCTCCGCCCAGCCGGCCGACAAGCAGCGGGTAGAGCGTCTGCAGGCGCTTCTCGGGCAGGCGAGCCGGGAAACGGCCGCCGGCGTGCCCTTCGACGCGACCAATACGGTGCAGGGAGTCGTGTTCTGGCAATGGGACAACGGCCAGCTCGGCAACACCGACGTCGACGTCGCCGGGATGCTGCAGGAGGGGGGCTGCAACAGCGTGCCGCGCGGACCGGCTTGCCCGCCGCGGCTTGCGACGGCGGAGGGCCTGGTGCGCGCGGCCCACTTCGCCGCACGGGCCTACAGCGTCGAGCAGGCGAGCGCGATCACGAAAGCGGAGGCGCGCGCGGTGGTGCGTGATGCGCAGTGGCGCAGCTATTTCGCCGACACGCGCTCGCAGTATCCCTGGGAGCTGCTCGTCAACAACTGGGCCTACGAGCGCAGCCTTCCCGAGCCGCGCGCGCTACGCGGCCCGCCCACGTCGCAATGGATCCTGCTTCACCCGGACGTCGCCATGCAGTACGTCGGCGGCGCCGCGGCCGGCGACCGCTTCAAGCCGGCGCTGGTGCTCGACCTCGTCGGCTACAACTTCTGGAAATGGGGCGACGACAACAAGCCGAAGAACGCCCTGGGCGCATCGCTCGTGCGCACCTATGCAGACACGGCGAGCGTGCCTTCGGGCGCATGGGGAATCTCCGTGCACGTGGCGAGCAAATATACGATCACGCTCACCGACCATGACGGCAAGGCGGGGGTGCTGCTGAGCATTGACCTTGCCGGCGCGGTGACGAAAGCGAGCCAGGAGTG
>DASQYN010000662.1:0-2576 GCA_035639215.1 Burkholderiales bacterium | reverse complement strand
CGAGGTGCGCCTGTTCGGCGAGAGCTATCCCGTCCGGGCCAAGGTGTTCACCATCGGCGGCCTCTCGGCGCACGCCGACCAGTCGGCGCTCCTCGGCTGGCTGGGGCATTTCCAACGGCCGCCGCAGGCGACATGGATCGTGCACGGCGAGCCCCTGGCGGCGAACTCGCTATGCGAGGCGGTGAAGGAGCGGCTGGGCTGGCGCGCGCAGGTGGCGGGCGCGGGCGAAGCGGTGGCGCTTTAGGAAGCGGCCTTGCGCGGCGCCTTGGCCGCCGCGGCCGGCAGGACGGCGCTGAAAAACTTACGCGGCTCGGCAGAACTTACCGTCTTGGCCGCCGGACGCTTGGCGGACGCGGCGAACACGGCGACCAGCTCCCAGACCCGCGCGGCAGGGTCGAGGCGCAGAACGAAGCGCCGTCCGTCGTCGACGCACACCTCGTAGTACCGGTGCAGGGCGTCGGTCCAGCGGTCGAGCACCTCGACGACGCACAGGCGCCGGCCGCCGACGTAGAACGCCCACGGCGTCTCTTCGCCTCGCGGTCCCCGGTTGCTTGTCACGCAGATTTTCATGGCGCCTGCCTGGTTCGATAGTGTCCGCCTGCAACAAGCAAGATTCGCGGCCAGGCCGATGATCCGTTCGGCGCGCCCCCTTTGACCTGCGTCAACCGGCCGGGGCGGGCGCCGCCTAGAGTGGCGGCATGAGCGCAAAAGAGATCCTGTTCGCCGAGACTGCGCACGACAAGCTGGTGCGCGGCATGAACATCCTGACCGACGCGGTGCGCGTCACCCTCGGCCCCAAGGCCCGCACCGTGGTGCTCGAGCGCAGCTTCGGCGCCCCGACCGTCATCAATTCGGGCGTCGTCGTCGCCAAGGAGATCGAGCTCGAGGACCCGTTCGAGAACATGGGCGCCCAGATGGTGCGCGAGGTGGCGGCCAAGACCTCCGAGGTAGCGGGCGACGGCACGACCACGGCGACGCTGCTCGCCGCGGCGATCGTCAACGAGGGCATGAAGTACGTCGCCGCCGGCATGAACCCGATGGACCTGAAGCGCGGCATCGACCGTGCCGTGGAGGCCCTGATCGAGCGCCTGAAGGCGGCGGCGAAGCCCTGCAACGGGCGCACCGAGATCGCCCAGGTCGCCGCCATCTCGGCGAACAACGACGCCTCGATCGGCAACATGGTCGCCGACGCGATGCAAAAGGTAGGGCGCGAGGGCGTGATCACCGTCGAGGACGGCAAGGGCCTCGCCAACGAGCTCGAGGTGGTGGAAGGCACGCAGTTCGATCGCGGCTTCCTGTCGCCGTACTTCATCAACAATGCCGAGAAGCAGTCGGTGGTGCTCGACGACGTGCTCGTGCTGCTGCACGACAAGAAGATCTCGACCATCCGCGAGCTGCTGCCGCTCCTCGAGCACGTGGCGAAGGAGGCGAAGCCGCTCCTCGTCATCGCCGAGGAGGTCGAAGGCGAAGCCCTGGCGACGCTTGTCGTCAACACGCTACGCGGCGTGATCAAGTCCTGCGCCGTGAAGGCGCCGGGCTTCGGCGACCGGCGCAAGGCGATGCTGGAAGACCTGGCGGTCCTCACCGGCGGGTCGGTGGTCGCCGAGGAGGCGGGCCTGACGCTCGAGAAGGCCGAGCCGTCGGTGCTCGGGCGGGTGCGGCGCGTCGAGATCGACAAGGACGACACCACGCTGATCGGCGGCGCGGGCGAGCCGAAGGCGATCGCCGCCCGGGTCGCGCAGATCAAGGAGCAGGCGAAGGAGGCGACGAGCGACTACGACCGCGAGAAGCTCGAGGAGCGCGCGGCGAAGCTCTCGGGGGGTGTCGCGCTGATCCGCGTCGGCGCCGCGACCGAGACCGAGATGAAGGAAAGGAAGTCCCGCACCGAGGACGCGCTGCACGCCACGCGCGCCGCGGTCGAGGAAGGCATCCTGCCGGGCGGCGGCGTGGCGCTGCTGCGCGCCCGTGAGGTGTTGCAGAAGTTGAAAGGCGAAAATGCCGATCAGGACGCGGGCATCCGCATCGTGCTGCGCGCCGTCGAGGAGCCGTTGCGCCAGATCGTGCGCAATGCGGGAGCCGAGCCTGCGGTGGTGGTTCAGCGCGTGCTCGACGGCCAGGGCAACTTCGGCTTCAATGCCGCCAACGGCGAGTATGGCGACATGGTGGCGCTCGGTATCCTCGATCCGTGCAAGGTGACGCGCGCGGCGCTGCAGAACGCCGCCTCGATCGCCGGCCTGATCCTCACCACCGACTGCATGATCGCGCAGAAGCCCAAGCGCGAGCCGGCGCCGGCGCCCGAGATGGCGGGGATGTGATGGTCCTCACCCTCGAAGATTGCCTGGCGCTGTGCGAGCTCTCGGAGGACGAGGTGCTGGCGATCGCCGAGCACGAGCACGTTCCGGAGCTTGCCGCGGCGGAGCTCGGCAACTACCTCTCGCGCACGCCCGACGGTGAGCTCGCCATCAAGGCGATGATCCGCGACGACATCGCCACCGCGCGCGCCCAGGGCGACAGGCCGCACGAGCTCGCGCTCAAGCTGGTGCTGCGCAATTTCGTCCTTCAGCATCCGCGCTGCG
>DASQYN010000661.1:0-8051 GCA_035639215.1 Burkholderiales bacterium | reverse complement strand
CCATTGCGCAAGCTTTCCGGCCGCGGTCAATGCCGTGAAGGCTTTCTCCGGGGAAGCCTTTACGCCGATCCGCAAATTGATCTCGTAGCTCACACCGCGTCCCTTCGTGCCGTCAGCGGGCTGCAGCGGCTGCGGGATAGGGTTCCTGCAGCGCGATGGCGCCGGTCTCGAGCAGTGACTTGAGGTTGGAGATGACCTTCGGCCAGCCGCCGGACACCGCGGTGACGAACTTGGAGGCGTCGCGCTCGACGCTGTGGGTGATGGAGAGCTTCACCGCCCCGGCGCTGGGTTCGAGCTCCATCGTGCAAAGCGAGCTGCCTTCGGCCTTGAGCTCGGGATTCCATTCGTTGCGCCAGCGGATGACCAGGCGCCGCGGCGGCTTGGCCTCGACGATCTCGCCTGCGTCGGCGATCCGGCCGTCGGGATAGACGAGCTTCCACGGGGATCCCGCGGTCCACTCGCTTTCGCAGTGGCAGCCGAACCAGTACTGCTTGTGGAACTCGGGGCCGGTCAGCGCCGACCAGAGCTTCTCCGGCGTGGTGCGGATGTACGTGACATAGACAAAGGTCGATTTAGCCATTGGCTTTCTCCAGTCGTCGTTTGAGATCGGTGAGCGCCTTGAGGCGCGACTTCTCGAACTTGGCAATCCAGCGGTCGTAGATTTCCTGCAGCGGCACCGGATTGAGGAAGTGCAGCTTCTCGCGGCCGCGGCGCGCCGTGGCGACGAGGTTCGCGGCCTCGAGCACGTCGAGGTGCTGCGTCACGGCCTGCCGCGTCATGTCCAGGTGCTCGCACAGCTCGTTGAGAGTCTGGCCGTCCTTCGCATGCAGGACGTCGAGGAGCTTGCGCCGGCTGGGATCGGCCAGCGCCTTGAAGAGCAGGTCGGTGTCATGGGTCTGCGCGGCCATCAATGCAATAGGCAAGTATCCGCTTGCCTGAATGATAGGCAAGCGACTGCCTGCATGTCAAGTACATCCAAAGACAAACGGGGCCCCCGCCTGCGCGGGGGCGACGGCGTTGCTACTTCGACGAGCGCTCGACGGACTTGATCATCGCCGCGTAATCCTCCTCGGCGCTGCCGCCGGCGATGCAGTCCTCGATGAGGCGTGCGGCGATGGCGGCGACGGGGGCGGGGACCCCGCTTTCAGCGGCGGCGCCGTTGATGAGGGTGAGGTCCTTGCGCGCCTGGAGGCAATTGAACGTCGCCGAGAAATCGTGGCTCTTCAGTGCGCCGCTCTTCGCCTTGAGGAGCGGCGAGCCGATGGCGCTCGCCGCCATGACGTCGATCATCTGCGCCCAGTCGAGGCCGTTGCGCTTGCCGATGGCGAGCGACTCGCCAAGGCCGGCGACGGTAGCGTAAACCATCAGGTTGATCGCCAGCTTGAGCGCACGCGCCTGCTCGGCCTCGCCGACGTAGTACTGGCTCGGACCGAAAAGGGCGAGCAGCGGGCGGCACTTCTCGTAGGCCACCTTCTCCCCCGAGGCGATGACCGTGAGCGCCGCCTGCTCGGCCATCTTGTTGTTGCCGGAAACGGCGACGCGCAGGTACGGCACGCGCTTCGCCGCGAAGTCCCGCGCGACCTCGGCCGAGACGGTCGGCGAGACGGTGCTCGTGTCGACGAAGACCGTGCCGGGACCTGCGCCGGAGAGCACGCCGGCCGCGACCTTTCTCAGCGATGCGTCGTCGGGCAGCGAGGAGAAGACGATCTCCGCGCCGCGCGCCGCATCGGCCGGAGTGGCCGCCGCGCTCGCGCCGCGCGCGACGATGGCCTGCACGAGCGCCGGCGAGAGATCGCAGGCGGCGACCGAATGGCCCGCGTTCAGCAGGTGGCCGGCCATCGGCTGGCCCATCTTCCCGACGCCGACGAAGCCGAGCTTCACAGTCCCCACAATCCCCAGGGCAGGCCGAAGCGCAGCCGCGCGAGGCCCGAGGCGAAGTTGAGGACCTGCGAGGAGCTGTGGCCGCGGTACATCTGCACATCGTTGAAGTAGCGAAGCAGCCGTCCGCCCTTCTTCGCGGCCGCCGAGCCCGCGGTCTGGAAGAGCAGCTCCACCGCATCGCAGGCAAGCCGCCCGGCGTGCTGGATCATTCCCCAAAGCCGCATGTTCTCTTCGACCGTGATCGGCGTTCGGTCCGCCGCCCAGCGCGCGCAGTATTCAGCATACATCTCGAGGCCGCGGATCATCACCGCTTCGGCTGCATCGGTGAGCGTGAGGGCCTGGCCGAAGGACCGCTGGAAATCGAAATGTTCGTAGCGCTTCACGACCGGCACGCTCATGGTGCGGCGGGTGCGGATCAGCTCTTCGTATTCGTCCAGCGCGGCGCGCGCCGCGCCGAGCGCCGGCACGACGAGCGTCGCATGGAACGGCCCGGCGAGCCGGCCGAGGTACATCGGGTTGCCGTGCAGGCGCGTGCCGGGCGTGCCGTTCGCCATGCTCTCTGGCGTCGAGGCGAGGCCCGGCGAGAGGAAGCCGACGTGATGCTCGGGCACGAAAGCGTCCTTGATGCGCACGCTGTTCGAGCCGCTCGCGCACATGCCCATCACCCGGTCGCCGCCCCAGTCGTCGAGGATCTCGTAGCTGCTGCGCGGCAGCACCGCGTGACCGACCTTGGGCGGCTCGCCTTCGCGCCGGATCATGCCGCCGACGATGAGGTGGGTCGAGTGCGGCACGCCGGAGCAGTAGTCCCAGGTGCCGTTGACGACGAAGCCGCCCTCGACCGGCGTGAGCGTGCCGAGCGGCGGCGCGCGATGTGGCGCGACGAAATGGCCGTCGCCAAAGAGCTCGGCCTGCGCGCGCTCAGGCCAGTGCGAGGCCACCTCGAAGGCATGCGAGGCGCCCAGCGCGAGGCCCCAGCCGGTACCGGGATGGCCGCTCGAGATCTCGAGCATCACGCGATAGAACGTGACGAGGTCGAACTCGTAGCCGCCGAACAGGCGCGGCTGGCAGCAGCGGTAGAACCCAGCGGCCGCGAAGTCGCGGTGCATCGCTTCGGAGTAGGTACCGCGCGCATCGGCTTCGTCCTGCTCTTCGCGCAGGCGGGGCTTGAAGGCGGCGGCGCGCCGGATCATCTCGCGCGGCGTGAGGCCGGGCTCCGGCGCCGTAATCACCCCCACACCTCGCGGGCGACCTCCACCACGAGCCTCAGCTTCGCCATCTGCTCTTCCTCGGTGAGGACATTGCCCTCCAGGGTCGAGGCGAAGCCGCACTGCGGGCTCAGGCACAGCCGCTCGAGCGGAACGTATTTCGCGGCCGCCTCGATGCGGCGTTTCAGATCATCCTTGCTTTCTAGCTGCGGAACCTTCGACGAGACCAGGCCGAGCACCACGGCCTTGTCGTTCGGCAGCAGCCGCAGCGGCGCGAACGAGCCCGAGCGCGCATCGTCGTACTCGAGGAAGTACGCATCGACGCCGAGCTTGTTGAAGAGCGTGTCGGCGACCTCGTCGTAGCCGCCCTCGGCCGCCCAGGCGGACTTGAAGTTGCCGCGGCACACGTGCATGCACACCGTCATGCCGGCCGGTCTTTTGGCGAGGGCGTCGTTGACGACCCGGGCATAGGTATCGAGGAGACCGCCCGGCGAGCCGGCGTTTGCCGCCTCGAGGCTCGCACGCCACGTCGCGTCGGCGGCGAACCCCCAGGACGTGTCGTCGAGCTGAAGGTAGGTGCAGCCAAGCGCGCCGAGCGAGGCGATCTCCTGCGCGTACACCGCGGCGAGGTCGCGCCGGTAGTCCTCGATGTCGGGATACACCTTCGCGTCGATGCCCATTGCCCGGCCGCGGAAATGCAGCATGCTGGGCGAGGGGATAGTGAGCTTCGGCGTACCGCGCGCCGTCGATTTCAGAAAGGCGAAGTCCTCGGCGAATATCGTGCGCGAGAAATGCACCGGCGCCGCGACGCGGAACGAGGGCACCGGCGATTCCACCTTCTCGGTGGCGGTGCGAAAGCGCAACCGATGCTCGCCGTCCACGCGCACGACGCCGCCGACCTGCCACATGAAATCGAGGTACCAGTAGTCCCGCCGGAACTCGCCGTCGGTGGCGAGCGCAAGCCCGGCATCCTCCTGCAGCCGTACCACGCGGCGAACTTCGTCGTCCTCGAGGCAACGCAGCGCGGCGGCCGGCAGCTCGCCGCGCTGGAAGGCGGCGCGCGCCGCTTTTAGCTTCTGTGGCCGCAGCAGGCTGCCGACATGGTCAGCCCGGAAAGGAGGGCCGGTACGTGCGTTCATTGCATGGTATTCGGCAACCAGAGCGAGATCGCGGGGAAGGCGATGAGCAGCGTCATTATCACGACCTCGCAGGCGAGGAACCAGAGGCAGCCGCGAAAGATGGTTTCCAGCGGGATCGTTTCGCCGACCGCGTTCTTCACCACGAACACGTTGAACCCGACCGGCGGCGTCAGCATGCCGATCTCGACGTACTTGACGACCAGCACGCCGAGCCACACCAGGTCGAGCTTGAGCGCGGCGAACATCGGCACGAACACCGGGATGGTGATCAGCATGATGCCGAGCGGGTCGAGGAACATGCCGAGGATCAGGTAGATGATCGATACCGCGATGACCAGCAGCACCGGGTTGACCGCCCAGCCGCCGACCAGGTCGGCGAAGAGCGACGAGATGCCGACCAGCGCCAGGAACTTGGTGTACATCACGGCGCCCATGCCGATGAAGAAGATTTGCGCCGTGGTGGCCATCGAGTCGGTCAGCGCGTCGACCAGCTTGCCGAGCGTGAGCTTGCGTTGCGCGATGCCGATGACGCCGGCGAGGAACGCGCCGCAGGCGCCGGCCTCGGTCGGCGTGATGATGCCGGCGTACAGGCCGCCGATGATGCCGACGATCAGCACGAGCAGCGGCCACACTTGCATGAGCGAGGCGCGCCGTTCGCCGCGCAGCGCCTCGCGCTCGGCGCCGCTCACGCGCGGCGCGAGCGAGGGATCGAGCTTGCAGCGCGCGATGATCATGCCGGTATAGATCGCCGCGGTAAGCAGGCCCGGAATGATCCCGGCGATCAGCAGTTTCACCACCGAGACCTCAGCGAAGATGCCGTACAGGACGAACAGGATGCTCGGCGGGATGAGCGCGGCGAGGGTTCCCGCGCTCGCCACCACGCCCGTGGAAAGCGCCTTGTCGTAGCCGTGCTTCAGCATCTCCGGCACCGCAAGGCGCGCCATCGCGGCGGCCGCGGCGATGCTCGAGCCGCACGCGGCGGCGAACCCGGCGCTCGCGATGTTGGTCGCCACAGCGAGGCCGCCGGGCAGGCCGCTGAACCATACGCGCGCGGCGCGGAAAAGCGACGCGCTGATCCCCGAGTTGTTGGCGATCGCGCCCATCAGCAGGAACATCGGGATCGCGGAGAGGTCCCAGCTCGCCGCGAATACGAACGGCGTTTCCCTGATCACGCCGAGCGCCACGGTAAGGCTGCGAAGGTACCAGAAGCCGGCGAAGGCCATGCCGCCGAGGGCCAACCCGATCGGCACGCGCAGGCCGATCAGGACGAGGATCGCCGCGAGGCTGACGAGAGTGAGCGAGAGGGTGCTCATTGCGAGGCGTCGCGGCGCAGCGCGCGGGCAATGTCGGCGGCCGCGCGCCCGAGGAGGACCAGGACCATGAGCGCGCCGGCGACCGGCAGCACGCAGCGGCTCGGCCAGACCGGCAGATAGCCGCCGGCGAGCTCCCAGACCTCGCCCGCGCGCACCTGCTCGATCGCGCGCAGGCCGGTCTGCCAGGTGAACACCGCAACGTAGGCCGCCATGAGCAGCTTGACCAGGATGTCGAGCCACTCGTTGAAGCGTGCCGGCGCCAGGCGCGTGAAGAGCTCCACGCGGATATGGCCGTCGCTCGCCGCGATGTACGCCCAGGGCAGGAAAGCGGTGGCGACCATGTACCAGGCCGAGACGATTTCGTTCGTGCCGGCGAGCGGCCGATTGAAGAACGCGCGCGCCGCCACATCGACGGTCACGTGCAGCATCATGAGGAAGCCGGCGATCAGCGAGAGCCAGAGAAGGGCGCGGTTTGCCGCCTCGAGCAGCTTGAGGAACTTGTCCAACTGAAAGCCTGCGCCCTGCGCGCGCCGCTCAGAACTTGGTCGGATCGACCTTGTCGTAGACCTCGCGCTGGATCGCGGCGGTGAACTTGTCGACGTCGCGGCCGATGCCCTTCGACAGCCCGCGCCATTTCTTCAGATTGGCGGCGTAGGCGTCGAGGATCGCTTCCGGGTTCGCGACGTGGAACTTCTTCGCGTTCTCGAGGTTGCGCGCGCGCTGGCTTGCCTCGTACTTGGCGACCACGGCGTCGAAGTCCTGCGGGTCCGTCACGTTCACGACAGTGACGTTCTTGGTCGTCACCAGCTCCTTCAGGACCGTTTCCTCCTCGACGACGAACTGTCCGATCGAAAGCATGGCGCTCAGCCGTGCCGCGGACTGCATGTGCAGCTTCTTCTGCTCGGGCGTGAACTTGTTCCAGACGTCGCGATTGAGCATCATGCCGACCGCCGGGCCGGTCATGCCGAGCGGCATGTTGGTCACCGACTTGACCACATCGCCGTAGCCGAACACTTTCAGCCAGCCGTGCGTGCCGAACTGGCAGTCCAGCCCGCCGCGCTGCAGGAGGCCGACTGCCTCGACCAGGGTCGCGGCGACCGGCACTGCGCCGACCATCGCCATCAGCTCGTTGTTGCCGCCGGTCGCACGCACGCGCTTGCCCTTCAATTCGGCGAGCGAGCGGATCGGCTCCCGGCAGGCGAGGTAGTACGGGCCGGCGACCCAGCCCGAGAGCGCCACCGCGTTCAGCTTCCTCATCTCCGCGAGGCACGCCGGGCAGTTCAAGGTCATCGTTTCCAGCGCCGCGCCGCTGGTGGCGACGTTGTCGTCGCCGAAGACGATCGTGCTGTAGATGGTGTTGAGCGCGGGCACGGTGCTCGGCACATAGGTAGAGATGCCCATCCCCCCCGCCATGAGGCCGTCGTGCACGGCGGTGAACGTGGTCTTCGGATCGGCGAGCTGCCCGCCGGGCACCAGCTTCCAGCGGATCGCGCCGTTGGTGTCCTTGGCGATGTCGGCGAATATTTTGGGCAGCGCTACGCGGTTCAGGTACTCGCCCGCCGGAATCCAGGAGCCGTAGACCAGCTCCTCGGCGAAGGCCGAGCTGACGCAAGCGAACAGCGCGGCCACAGTCGCCGCTGCGGCTGAAAGCGCATATCTGACGTTCATGGTTGCCTCCTCCCTGGTCGGCTCTTGCATTGTTCCATGAATTCGACGATCTCGGCGCCGAGCGCGTTCTCGGCGGTCCCGATGTGCAGCACGATCGAAATGTGGTTGTGCCCCGGTAGCCGCATCAGGCGCGGCGGTTGACCGCGCGCTTGGCGCATCGCAGCACAAAGCTCGAGCGCCTGCGCTTCGAAGCGCGGCGGATCGTATTCGGCCAGCGCGACGAGAAGCGGCAGCGGGCTTTCGCTGAGTCGCGGCAATGCCGTGCGCTCGGCCCAGCGAGCCGGGTCTTCGCCGTAGTAGGCGCGGTTCGGGCCGCCAGGCACGCTGCGGATGTCGTAGATGCCCGAGACGAGGATCGCGCCGGCGATCCCCGCGCCGTTCGCGCCGTGGAGCGAGCGTTGCGCGACGTAGTCGGCGAGGTGCGCGGCACCGGCCGAATGTCCCATTACGAACACGCGCATGGGATCCGCCCCATAGCGCGCGGCATTGGCATGCGTCCAGCGCACCGCGGCGCCCACGTCCTCGGCGCCGGCGGGCCACGGGTGAGCGGGCGCGAGGCGATAGCTCATGACGACACCGAGCATGCCGTGGCGCGCCGCCCAGATTCCGACATTGCCGTAGAAGGGCGTGCCCGCGAGCACCTTATCGCCGCTGACGAAACCGCCGCCGTGCACGAAGAGGAAAACCGGCAGTCCCGCCCGGTCGCGCGGCCGGAACACGTCCAGCCGCTGGCGCTCGTGCGCGCCGTAGCGCTCGTCGCTCGCGACGGCAATGTCCGCGGGAGGCGCAGCGGGATGCAGCGGCGCGTACTGCTCCGTCGTCGCAGCGATCAGCTCCGGCGTCAG
>DASQYN010000660.1:0-6818 GCA_035639215.1 Burkholderiales bacterium | reverse complement strand
CCACCTGGCGAACGACATGGGGATCGATCTGATCGCCCGCTCGCTGGCGCCGTTCGGCTTCGGCTCGCGCACCGGCATCGACCTCGCCGGCGAGGCGACCGGCGTGCTGCCCTCGCCCGAGTGGAAGATGAAGCGCTTCAGGCGGCCGGACCAGCAAAAGTGGTACGCCGGCGAGACGATCTCCATCGGCATCGGCCAGGGCTACAACTCCTATACGCCGATCCAGCTCGCCGCTGCCCTCGCCACGCTGGTCAACGGCGGCTCGATCTACAAGCTGCATCTGCTTTCGCACGTCGACAATCCGCACTCCGGAGACCGGCGCGACCTGCAGCCCGAGCTGCTGCGCAAGGTACAGCTGCACCCGGAGAACGTGGCCTTCGTCAAGCGCGCGATGGCCGGGGTGACGAAGGAAGGCACGGCGGCGAACGCCTTCGCGAAAGTGAGCTACACCGTCGGCGGCAAGACCGGGACCGCTCAGGTGATCGCGATCAAGCAGAACGAGAAGTACGAGGAGTCGAAGGTCGCCGAGCGCCACCGTGACCACTCGCTTTTCATCGCCTTCGCCCCGCTCGACAGCCCGCGCATCGCGCTCGCGATCGTGGTCGAGAACGGCGGCTTCGGCGCGCGGGCCGCCGCGCCGCTCGCGCGCACCGTGCTCGACTACTTCATGCTCGGCAAGACCCCGCCGGGCATGAATCAGCCGACGCCCGAGGACGAGTCGGTAGTCGGCGACGAGGAGGAGGGCAGCGACTGATGGAGATCGCCCGCCTGCCACTGCGCCGCATCGGCCTGCGGCTCGCCGAGGGAATCGACAGCACGCTGCTGGTGCTGCTGCTGTCGCTGTCCATGATCGGGCTTGCGGCGCTTTTCTCCGCGAGCTACGACACGCCGGCGCGCGTGGCGAACCAGGTCGGCAACCTCGCAGTGGCGCTCGTCGCCATGTGGCTCGTCGCGCAGGTGCCGCCGCAGAGCATGATGCGCTTTGCCGTGCCCGCGTACGTCATCGGTCTCGCCTTCCTGGTCGCCGTCGCGCTCTTCGGCGATGTGGTGAATGGCGCGCGCCGCTGGCTGCACGTCGGGGTAACGCGTTTCCAGCCCTCGGAAATGATGAAGCTCGCGCTGCCGCTGATGCTGGCATGGTATTTCCACAAGCACGAGACGACGCTGCGCCTGCGCGACTTCGCCGTGGCCGCGCTGCTGCTCCTGGTGCCCCTCGGCCTGATCGTCCGTCAGCCCGATCTCGGCACCGCGGCGCTCGTCGGCGCTACCGGCTTCTATGTCATCTTTTTCGCCGGCATCAGCTGGAAGGTGCTCGGCACGATCGGCGCGCTCGGCGTGGCGGCGCTGTTCCCGCTGTGGGGCATGCTGCACGGCTACCAGAAGAAACGGATCCTCACGCTGCTCGATCCGACCCAGGACCCCCTGGGCGCCGGCTATCACATCATCCAGTCGACGATCGCGGTCGGCTCAGGCGGCCTTTCCGGAAAGGGCTGGCTTAACGGCACGCAGGCCCACCTTGAGTTCATTCCGGAGCGCCACACGGACTTCATCTTCGCCGTCTTCTCGGAAGAATTCGGCCTCATCGGAAATATCGTCCTACTCGTTTTGTACACGCTGCTCATCGCGCGTGGCCTGATGATCGCGGCGAATGCCCCCACCGTGTTCGCGCGCCTCCTCGCCGCCGCGATCGCGCTCATGTATTTCACCTACGCCTTCGTCAACATGGGGATGGTGTCGGGCATCCTGCCGGTCGTCGGCGTGCCGCTGCCTTTCCTCTCCTATGGCGGCACGGCGCTGCTGACGCTATTCATCGGCGCCGGCATCCTGATGAGCGTTCATCGCCACCGCAAGCTGGTGCAGACCTAGCGATCGGCGATCGGGCGTCAGCTTAGCCCGCCCGGATTACGCAGAGCAGCAATCGGCGCAACTACATTCCGCATTACGGAAAGGACGTTTCGTAACACACTGTATAACAGAATGTTTGTTGCCCGATAGGCTTCTCCGTGTCATGTTGCTTTGCGACATTCATTTCACGGAGGTTCTGTGCAACAAGGACGACAGCAGATCCAGGCGTTAGAAGAAGACTGGGTGGAGAACCCGCGCTGGAGGGGCGTGAAGCGCGGCTATACGGCTGCGGATGTAGTGCGACTGCGCGGCAGCGTGCCGGTGGAGCACACGCTCGCGCGTCGCGGCGCGGAGAAGCTTTGGCGCATGCTGCATGAGCGCCCCTATGTGAACACGCTCGGCGCCTCGACCGGCAACCAGGCCGTGCAGCAGGTGAAAGCGGGCATGGCGGCGATCTATCTCTCCGGCTGGCAGGTCGCGGCCGACGCGAACGACTCGCTGCAGATGTATCCCGACCAGTCGCTCTACGCGGCTTCCTCGGCCCCGACCGTGGTGAAGCGGCTCAACAACGCCCTGATGCGCGCCGACCAGATCCAATGGCTGGAGAACTCCGGCGACATCGACTACTTCGCGCCGATTGTGGCCGACGCCGAAGCCGGCTTCGGCGGCGTGCTCAACGCCTATGAGCTGATGCGCAACCTGATCGAGGCGGGCGCCGCCGGCGCGCACTTCGAGGACCAGCTCGCCTCGGCGAAGAAGTGCGGCCACATGGGCGGCAAGGTGCTCGTGCCGACGCAGGAAGCGGTGCAGAAGCTCATCGCCGCACGGCTTGCGGCCGACGTCGCGGGCGTACCCACGGTTATCCTGGGCCGCACCGATGCCGAGGCGTCGAACCTCATCACCTCCGACATCGACGAGTACGACCGGCCTTTCCTCACCGGTGAGCGGACGGCCGAAGGCTTCTACCGCGTGCGCAACGGCATCGAGCAGGCGATCGCCCGCGGCGTCGCCTATGCGGCCTATGCGGACCTGATCTGGTGCGAGACCGGGAAGCCCGATCTCGAGTTCGCCCGCAAGTACGCCGAGGCGATTCACAAGGCGCACCCGGGCAAGATGCTGGCCTACAACTGCTCGCCGTCGTTCAACTGGAAGCGCAACCTCGACGACGCCACGATCGCCAAGTTCCAGCGCGAGCTCGGCGCGATGGGCTACAAGTTCCAGTTCATCACCCTCGCCGGGTTCCACGTGCTCAATTACTCGATGTTCGAGCTGGCGCACGGCTACGCGCGCGGCGGGATGCCGGCCTTCGTCGAGCTGCAGGAGAAGGAGTTCGCCGCGGCACAGAAAGGCTTCACCGCCGTCAAGCACCAGCGCGAAGTCGGCACGGGCTACTTCGACGAGATCACGCAGATAGTCACCGCGCGCTCGGCCTCCACCACCGCGCTGCACGGCTCAACCGAGGACGAGCAGTTCTTCGACGAGAAGAAGAAGGCGAAGCTCGCGGCCGTGTGACGACGAGCTCCTAGTCTTTCCGCCGCGCGAGCTCGATGCCGGTTGACCGGATCGAGCTCACAACGCCCTCGATTAGGACGCGCTTGCGCCGCGACTTGAGCCCGGCAGTGATGCGCACGTCGCGTTTCGGCACGTTGAAGTATTCGGCCAGGAACTCGATCAGCGCCGCGTTTGCCTTGCCCTCCACCGGCGGCGCGGCGAGCCGCAGCTTTAACCGTCCGCCATGCTCGCCCGCGAATTCGCTCCGCGCCGCGCCTGGCTGCACGTACAGCTCGAGAATCAAAGCCCGGCCGCCGCCATGCGCAGGTAGCTGAGCGGGATGAGCAGCACGTAGAGAAGGATGATCAGCACCATCGGGCTGAGATCGACGTTCGCCACCGGCGGGACATAGCGGCGCAGCGGACGCAGGAAGGGCCGCGTCACCATGTCGAGGAGCGGCTCGGCCGGTGCGTCGGGATTGATCCAGGTAATCGCGACATGAAGGATCACGGCGAAGACGAGGATGTAGACGCTGTAGCGCACGAGGTCGACCGCGGCCACGCCCGCCAGGGCGGCGAGCGTCGGCTCGCCGCCCGCGATCGCGAGCTGAGCCCACAGCCCGAGCACCTGGATGACCCAAGCGAGCAGCAGCGTGGCGAGATCGAGGCCGGCGAGGGCTGGCACGATCCGCCGCACGGGTACCACCGCCCAGTTTGTCAAGGCGAGGACAAATTGGCCCACGGGATTGCGGAAGGGCACTCGCAGCCACTGGAAATGAAAGCGTACGAGCAGGAGATAGACGAAGAACGCAACTACCGTGTCGATGAGGAAAATGGCGATCTGGCCGAGCACCTCAGTCCTTCCCGAGAAGGTCGCCGAGCTCCGCGCCGCGGCGCGTCGCGGCTTCCAGCGCACGGGAGAAGCGCTCGGCGAGCTTCTCCTCGGCGAAGACATTCAGCGCCGCCTCAGTCGTCCCGCCCTTCGAGGTGACGCCGCGGCGCAGCTCGGCGGGCGACGCGTCGCTCTCGAGCGCGAGCTTCCCGGCGCCGAAGACGCAATGCTTCGCGAGGCGGAAGGCGTCGTCGCGCGGAATGCCCGACTGCTCGGCGAAGGCGGCGAGCTGCTCTATGAACCAGAAAACGTATGCGGGTCCGCTCGCCGACACCGCAGTGACCGGATCGAGCAGCCGCTCTTCGCCAAGCCACACCACTTCGCCCACCGCGCGCAGGATCGTCTCCGCCCTTTGCCGGTCTTCGGCGCCCGCTTCCGGGGCGGCATAGAGGCCGGTGATACCGGCCCCGACGAGCGCCGGCGTGTTGGGCATGCAGCGCACGATCCGCCGGTGGCCGCCCAGCCAGCGCGAGAGCGCATCGAGCCGCACCCCGGCGGCGATGCTGACGACGAGCTTCTGCGTCACCTCCATGGACAGTCCGGCGAGCGCCGCGCGCAGGTCCTGCGGCTTGACGGCGATCACGAGGGTATCCGCTTCCGCCGTGGCGGCGTCGGGCGCCGTGCTGACGCGCACCTTGTGGGCGGCGATTCTTTCGCGTGCCGCAGCGCTCACCTCGATGACGCTGAGCGAGCGCGCATCGAACCCCCTGGCGATCATCCCGCCAACCAGGGCATTCGCCATGTTGCCGCCGCCGAGGAAGGCGATCTTCACGCGGCGCTCTTCTCTCGATTGCGAGCGCCAAAGATCGCGGTGCCGATCCTTACCATGGTGGCCCCTTCGGCGATGGCGAGCTCGAGGTCGTCGGACATGCCCATCGAGACGGTATCGAGCGCGAACGCCTCTTTCAGATTGTCAAAGATGTTTCGCACCTCGCGATATCGGCTCGCCGGCGCGCCGGGCTCGGGGATGGCCATCAAGCCGCGCAGCCGCAGGCGCGGCAGCGCGCCGACGAATTTCGCCAGGGAAAGGACGGCGTCAGGAGCAACGCCGCTCTTCGACGCTTCGTGCGAGGCGTTGACCTGGATGAGCACGTTGAGCGGCGGCAGGCTCGCGGGCCGCTGCTCGGAGAGCCGGCGTGCGATCTTGTCCGACTGCACGGTCTGCACCCAGGCGAACCGCTCGGCGGCGGGCCGCGTCTTGTTGCTCTGGAGCGGCCCGATCAGGTGCCACTCGAGCGCGCTTCCTTCGCCACGCAATGCGTCCATCTTCTCAACCGCCTCCTGGACATAGTTCTCGCCGAACGCGATCTGTCCCGCCGCCTGCGCCTGCGCGATACGCGAAGCGGAATGCGTTTTCGAGACTGCCAACAAAGTCACCGACGCGGGGTCGCGACCGGCGGCGTGCGCCGCCCGACCGATGCGCGCCTTCACAGCTTGCAGGTTATCTGCGATTGTTGCCATAATCGCTTGAACGAGCGAAGAAAAATACTTCGCCACCCCGTCTGGGAGGATTGTAATGGATCTCACCGAGCTGCTCGCCTTCGTGGTGAAGAACAAGGCTTCGGACCTGCATCTGTCCTCCGGTCTTCCGCCGATGATCCGCGTGCATGGCGACGTGCGTCGCATCAACGTGCCGCCGATGGAGCACAAGGAAGTGCACGCGATGATCTACGACATCATGAACGACGGGCAGAGGAAGTTCTACGAGGAGAATCTCGAGTGCGACTTCTCCTTCGCGGTGCCGAACCTGGCGCGCTTCCGGGTCAACGCCTTCGTGCAGCAGCGCGGTGCCGCAGCGGTGATGCGGACCATTCCGTCGAAGATCCTCTCGCTCGAGGACTTGAAAGCGCCGAAGATCTTCGAGGAGATCGCCGACCAGCCGCGCGGCATCGTGCTCGTCACCGGGCCGACCGGCTCGGGCAAGTCCACCACTCTCGCGGCCATGGTGAACCACATCAACGAGCACGAGCACGGCCATATCCTCACCATCGAGGATCCGATCGAGTTCGTGCACGAGTCGAAGAAGTGCCTGATCAACCAGCGCGAGGTCGGTCCGCACACGCTGTCCTTCGCCAACGCGCTGAGGAGCGCGCTGCGCGAGGACCCGGACGTGATCCTGGTGGGCGAGATGCGCGACCTCGAGACCATCCGCCTCGCGCTCTCCGGCGCCGAGACCGGCCACCTGGTGTTCGGCACGCTGCACACCTCGTCGGCGGCGAAGACCATCGACCGGATCGTCGACGTGTTCCCGGCCGCAGAGAAGGAGATGGTGCGCGCGATGCTTTCCGAGTCGATCCGCGCGGTGATCTCGCAGACGCTGCTCAAGACCAAGGACGGCTCCGGCCGGGTCGCGGCGCACGAGATCATGATCGGCACGCCGGCGATCCGCAACCTGATCCGCGAGAACAAGATCGCGCAGATGTACTCGGCGATCCAGACCGGCCGCCAGATCGGCATGCAGACGCTCGACCAGAACCTGCAGGAGCTGGTTCAGCGCAGCGTCATCTCGCAGGCGGAAGCGCGCGGCAAGGCGGCCAACAAGGACAACTTCGCGGGAGCGTAAACGCCATGGAACGCGAACAGGCAACCAA
>DASQYN010000659.1:0-4293 GCA_035639215.1 Burkholderiales bacterium | reverse complement strand
CGCGCGGTCCGCCGCCTGGTCTTGCAGGTTGCGCCAGCCGCCGGCGCGGCGCGCCGCCCACAGCAGTGCCGCCGTTACGCCGATGCCGATCACGATCGCGGCGATCGTGCCGGGATACTCGGTCATTCGGCTGCGCGCGGTGCGGTACGTTTCTACAGCCTGGTAAGGCAAGTCGGAGTGGATGCGATCTCTCATGGGCAGTCCTCCTGTGCAGGGATGCGCCATAAGCAGCAATCCGCGTGCCGCTGTCACTCCTCGTTCTCCGACTTGCGGCCGAGGAGCGCGCCCACCATGCCCATGAAGCTGCGCTTCTTGTGGGTGACGGTGACCGGCTTCGCCGGCGCCGCCTTGGCGTGCTGCCCGTATGCCGGTTCGCGCGGCTCGGATCGGCGTGAATCGTACTGCTCGGCGCGCGTGTTGCGACCGGCGCCGCCGCGTCCCCGGCGCCGACGGCGCTTCTGCGACGAAGGGGCCGGCGTTTCGCCGCGCTCTGCGGGGCGCGGCGGAAGCGCCTCGCCCTCCGCGGCCATGCGGGCGCGCGCTTCGCGGATCTGGTCCTCGCGGGCGGAGCTTTCCGGCCTTGCGAACTCCGGGCGCGGATGTCCGTTCGGCCGGTTGCGCTGCGGCTGGCGCTGCTTCTGCCGCCCATGACGCTGAGGTTGCTGCTGGCGCTGCTGCTGCGGCTGCCGGTGCTGCTGCTGGCGCTGCGGCTGCTGCTCGCGCTGCGGCTGCTGCCCCCCGTCGAAGCCCTCGACCACGCGGCTCTCCACCTTGCGGTTCATGAGCTTTTCAATCGCCGCCATGAGCGGACGGTCCTCGGCGCTGACCAGCGACACGGCCTCGCCCTCGCTGCCCGCCCGGCCGGTGCGGCCGATGCGGTGCACGTAGTCCTCGGCGACGTGTGGCAGGTCGAAGTTGACGACATGCGGCAGCGCCTCGATGTCGAGCCCGCGCGCGGCGATGTCGGTCGCGACGAGCACTCGCACCTTGCCTTCCTTGAACTCGTCGAGCGCCCGCTCGCGGGCGTTCTGGCTCTTGTTGCCGTGGATCGCGTCGGCGTGGATGCCTTCGCGCACGAGCTGCTGCGCCAGGCGGTTGGCCCCATGCTTAGTCTTGCAGAACACCAGGACCTGCTTCCAGTCGTTCGCTTTCACGAGGTGGGCGAGCAGCGCGCGCTTGCGCCCGGCATCGACCGGGTGCTGGACCTGCGAGACGAGCTCGGCCGGCGTGTTGCGCCGTGCCACCTCGACGGTCACCGGCTCGTGCATGAACGAGCCTGCGAGCTTGCGGATCTCCTCGGGGAAGGTCGCCGAAAAGAGCAGGTTCTGCCGCTTCGCGGGCAGCAGCGCGAGGATGCGGCGGATGTCGTGGATGAAGCCCATGTCGAGCATGCGGTCGGCCTCGTCGAGCACCAGGATCTCCACCTGGCGCAGGTCGACGCTCTTCTGCTGCACGTGGTCGAGCAGCCGGCCGGGCGTGGCGACGAGGATGTCGACGCCGCGGCGCAGCGCGTCGATCTGCGGCTGCATGCCGACGCCGCCGTAGACGGTGATCGACTTCAGCGCGATGTGCTTGCCGTAGGTGCGCACGCTCTCCTCGACCTGGGCCGCCAGCTCGCGGGTCGGCGTGACGATCAGCGCGCGCACCGGGTGCCGGGCGGGGGAGTGGCTGGCATTCGCCTTGGCGCTCAGGATCTGCAGCAGCGGCAGGGTGAAACCGGCGGTCTTGCCGGTGCCGGTCTGCGCGGCGCCGAGGAGGTCTTTCCCGGCGAGCACGACGGGAATCGCCTGCGCCTGGATGGGGGTGGGTTGCGTGTACCCTTGTTCCGCGACTGCGCGGAGCAGCTCGGGCTTGAGCCCGAGGGATTCGAAGTTGCTAATCGATTTCTCCTGCACTCGGCCTGGGAAGGGCGGGACCCTTCGACCGGTTCAGGCAGATGCGTTCAGCTTGTTATCGAACGGTTCAGGGCGAACCGCTTACGACGGACTGCGACGCTAACCGGAAATGGCGTAACAGAAAGCTTGCCGCGCATTGTATCGCGAAAACGGCGGTCTTGGTAGCTTTCAGGCGCTCGCGGCCGCCTTCGGCTGGCCGCGGTGCGCCTGGACGAAGCGGGCGAAGTCGGCGGCCGGCACGGCCGGGCTGAGGAGGTTGCCTTGCATGGCGTCGCAGCCCAGGCGCGAAAGCACGCTCAGCTGCGCGTCGTGCTCGATGCCTTCGGCGACGACCGTCTTGCCGAGCGCATGCACCATGTCGATTGCCGCCTTGACCACCGCCTGCGTGCCGGGGCTGGTCTGCAGCGTGCGAATGAAGGCGCGGTCGAGCTTCACGGCTGCAACCGGCAGCCGGGCGAGATAGGCGAGCGAGGAGTAGCCGGTGCCGAACTCGTCCAGGTCGAGCGTCGCGCCGACCTCCATCAGCGCCGCGACGTTCGCCGCGGTGGCCCCGGTGTTGTCGAGGACCGCCCTCTCGGTGAGCTCGAGGCGCAGCGCGGTGATCGACATCTCGGCCTGACGCATCGCCTCGGCGACCACCTGGGCGAAGCCCGGCTTGTGCAGCTGGGCGGTCGACACGTTGAGCGAGACGTGCTCGAGCTCGAGTCCCTGCCTTTGCCAGGCGACGAACTGGGCGCTCGCGGTGGCGAGGGCCCAGCGGCCCATCTCCTCGATGAGGCCGCTCGACTCGGCGAAATTGAGGAAGTGCGCGGGGGCGACCAGGCCGCGCGTCGGATGGTGCCAGCGCAGGAGCGCCTCCGCGCCGACGATGCGACCGGTACGCAGGTCGAGCTGCGGCTGGTAGTAGAGATCGAGCTCGCCGCGCTGCAGCGCCTCGCGCAGCTCGCCGGCGAGCTCGGCGCGCCGGCGCACCTCCTCGTTCATCGCGGCCTTGAAGAAGGCGAGCTGGCCGCGGCCGCCCTGCTTGGCCTTGTACATCGCCAGGTCGGCATGCTGGAGCAGCTCCTCGGCGCTCGTGGTGTCGTTGGGATAGACGGCGATGCCGATGCTCGCCGAGAGGAACACCGAGCCGTCGCGCAGGGCATAGGGCTTCGACAGCGTCTCGATGACGTTGCGCGCGACGAGCGCGGCATCCCCCGGCCTGGCGATTTCGCCCAGCACCACCGCGAACTCGTCGCCGCCGACCCGCATCACGACGTCGGAGGAGCGCACGCACTCGCGCAGCCGTCCGGCCGTTTCGGCGAGCAGGCGGTCGCCCGCGGCGTAGCCGGCGCTGTCGTTCACCGCCGCGAAGCCGTCGAGGTCGACGAAGAGCAGCGCCAGCATGGCCTTGTTTCGGCCCGCCGCGGCTATCGCGCGCGCGAGCGATTCCGTGCCCAGCAGCCGGTTGGGCAGCCCGGTGAGCGAGTCGAAGTGCGCGCGGCGGTAGAGCTCCTCGTCGCGCCGCGCGGTCGCGAGCGCCACGGCGACGCGGTCGGCGAGGTCGCGCAGCAGCGCCACCTCCTCGTCCTCGGGACGGTGTGGCGCGTCGAACGCGAGCACCAGCGCGCCGCCGAGCTCGCTGCCGAGCACGATTGGAACGCTGAAGAGGTGCGGCTCGGCGAGGCCGGGGATCTGCGCCGCGCCGCCCGGCGCGGCCGCGAGCTCGGCGCGCTCCGCGCGCGAGAGGGTCAGCGTCGGCCGCTCGGCGAGCACCCCGTCGCCGGGACGGAACACCGTGAACCGGCCGGCGGAGGGCGTCTGCGGAAGCAGCAGCCAGTAGCGCTCGGCGCGCGCGAGCTCGCCGATGCGCTTCAGCACGATCGTGGCGACGCGGGAGAGATCCATGCTCGAGAGGATCACCGAGTCGATCTCGGAATGCGCCTGCAATGCGCTGAACTGGCGGCCCAGGCGCTGCGACATCGCGTTGAGGGCGCCGGCGAGCGAGCCGAACTCGTCGTCGCGCACGGCGGCGACGCGCGTGCTGAAGTCGCGCTGCGCGATGCGCCCCGTGGCCTCCATGAGCGCCTTGAGCGGCGCGAGCGCGCGGCGCACCTGCACGAGCCCCAGCAAGGCGGCGACCAGCAGGCCGAGCAGCACCGGCGGCAGCACCAGCCAGCCCAGCGAATGCACCGGCGCCATCGCATAGCCCTCGGGCTGGCTCGCCACCACCACCCACGGCTCCACGCCGAAGCGCGCGCGGAGGAAGAGGTCGCGGTAGGCGCTCAGGTAGCTCTCGTCGGTATCGCTCCAGGAGAACTGCCCCATCGAGCCGATGGTCCGGGCCTGCAGCGTTTCGCGCGCCGCCGCCGACAGCGGGTGCGTGCAGTTGAGTGGCTCGCGGTTCGCCGAGAGAACG
>DASQYN010000658.1:0-6027 GCA_035639215.1 Burkholderiales bacterium | reverse complement strand
AGAGCAGGTTCTGCTTCCAGGTCTTGCGCGCGCCCTTCCTCTGGCGCCGCAGCAGCTCGGCCAGGTCGGGCGTGACTTCCGACTGCAGCACGTCGGCCGCGTGTAGCTGCCCCAGCAGCCGGATCATCTCGTCCTGCGTCGGCGCGTCGTCGCCGAAGCGTGCGATGGCGGCGTCCCAGATCTGCTGCACGCTGCGGTAGCCGTCCATCAGGCCGATCGCGTAGTGCGCCACGGCGTTGAAGCGGTGCATGCGGCGCGAGACGCGGTCCTCCAGCACGTACCACAGCTCGCCGCGGTAGTAGTGGCGGTGGATGCGCACATGGCTGCGCAGCCGCGGCCTCAGCTCGGCGACGCGATACCAGGACGGGCTGTGCAGGTCGGCCGACACGCGATTAGGGCGTCCACGACCAAAGCCACAGCCGCACCCAGTCGGTGAAGCTGTGGGTCCAGATCCACACCAGCTTGCGCTCGTCGACGTGCACCTTGCCCACGCCTTCCATGCCCGGACGCAGGCGCGGCCCCGGTGCGCCCTCGAGCGCCGCCTCGACGCGGAAGAAGTTGCGCCCCTCCTTCGCCGTGTTGACCGGGGTGATCTTGGTCACGCGGAAGGGGAAGCGCTGGCCGGGGATCGACGAGACGGTGAGCTCGCCGCTCTGGCCGAGCGCCATCTCGGCGATATCGCGCTCGTCGACCTGCAGCGCGACGCGGTAGTCGTGCAGCGGCGCGATCTCGAACAGCACCTGCCCGCGCTCGACCGGGGAGCCGAGGCTCTGCGACAGGTCGCCGCTCACGATCACGCCGTCGAACGGCGCCACCATCAGGGTGCGCGAGATCTGCTCGTCGACCATGGCGAGCTCGGCCTCGGCCTGCGCGATCTGCGCGCTCACCATCTCCGCCTGGGCGCGCTCGTGGCGCGCCATCGCCTCGCGGTAGGTGCGGACGTACTGCTCGCGCTGGGCGGCGAGCTTGACGCGCTGCAGCCGCAGCTCGCGGTCGTCGAAGCGCCCGATGAGCTCGTCCTTCTTCACCGTGTCTCCGGCGCGCAGCGCGGCCGCCTTGACGTAGCCGTTGATCGGCGCGGTCACCGCGCGCTGCACGGCGCCCTCGATGGTCGCGTTCGCCGAGACGCGGTAGGGGCCGGCGGCGAAGGCGAGGAACAGCGCAGCCGCCGCTACCCCCGCCATGGCGAGCTTCAGGCCGGGATGCGCCGGACCGACCAGCCTCTGCCACAGGCCCTGCGCCGAGCGGCCGCCGTGGCGCAGCAGGCCGATCTCGTTGCCGCGCTTGAGCTCGACGATCGGTCCGGCCAGCGCCGCCACCGCCTGGCAGAGCTCGAGCGTCGGCAGATCGAAGCGGTGGCCCTTGGCGCGCTCCAGGGTGAGCGCGCCGACGATCTTGTCGCCGTGCAGCAGCGGGAAAGTCGCCGCGCTGCCCGCTTCCGACTCGTGCAGCAGCGCCTCGTGCGTGCGGGCGACCACGGCGCGCGCCTCCTGCACCGGCGGGTACACCACCGCCTCTTCCTGGTCCACCGCTTCCTCCATCGCGCTCTCGACCGCGCGCACCAGGTTGGCGCGCTGCTCAAACTGCGACGAGTGCGACACCGCGCGCACCTTGATGCGGCCACCCTCGACGATGCCGAGCGAGACGCGATCGCAGCCCAGCCGGGTGGCGAGCTCCGTGGAAAAGGCGGTTGCGCTCTCGGCGAAGCGCACCTGCTCGAGCAGCGCCGCGAGCAGGTCGAGCGCGAGCTTGAGGCGCTGACGCTCGGCCTGCCGGGGGTCGACCTGCCGGCGCAGGAGCAGCTCGAGCCAGCCCGATCCCCATTGCAGCTCGCGGATCGCGGTCTGCAGCCTCGCCTCCGGCCGCCCCTCGATGTCGAATCCCACCACGCCGTGCACCTTGCCGTCGAGGCGCACCGGATAGGCGAGCTGATAGCGCGCCGCGCCGTCCTGCGCGCTGCGCGGAGCGACGACGCCGCGGCCTTCGCGCAACGCCTGCTCGGTCACGGCAGCGAGCAGCGCGCGGTCCGGCGGCGACTCGGGCAGGAACGCCACCGGCGCGAAGGTGCCGCTGGCGGGCTTCATGAGGATGACGACGCCGTCCGACACGCCGCCGATGACGTGGCTCTGGATGGCGAGCCAGTTGCGGCAGAAATCCTCTATCGTCTGCTCGCCCGCGAACTGGCTCCACGCCTGCTCGTAGGCGCGGCGTCCGCCCAGATCGGCTACGGGCCGCTGGGCGAAGGCCTGGTGGATCTCGGGCTCGACGGAACTCATGGCATGGGGCCCTTAAGGGCCGGTCGGCGGCCTATTTCTTCTCGCCGCCGGCGCCCTCGATGTTCAACGTGCCGAAGCGGCTCTCGTACTCTCTCACCACATTGCCCAGCAGCAGGCTCAGGCGCTTCGCCGCATACGGGCTGATGACGATGCGATTGTTGAGCTCGACCGTCACTTCCTTCTGGCCGCGGTTCCACGCCTGGTTCATGCCGAAGAGCACCACCACTTCCTCGCGAGTGCTGCTGACGTTGCAGACGTTCGCGTAGGAGCTCTTCATGCTCGAGTCGTCCCACTTGATCTTGGTCGCCGCGATGTCGCGCGGCCGCTCGCTCGCCGCGCTCTCCGCTTTCGTCGCCATGTTGCTTCCCCCGTTGGCTGGCCGCCTATGCTACTTGAAACCCCCGATCTACGGACCGGCCCTTATTAGCTACGCTAGGGCCGCCGACCCTCGTAGGCTGCGTGCAGAAGTGCGAGCACGCCGGCGTAGTCGACCTTGCGCGGATTCGGATACGGCGCTTCGACAGCGCTGCGCGCGGCGCGTTCCAGGTCGCTTTGCTTCATTCCGATGTCGGCAAGGCGCATCGGAATGCCGAGCGCCTGCTGGATGTCCCAGATCCCGGCGTCGGCGTCCACGGCGCGGATCGCCTTCGCGACGCGACCCATCGCCTCGTGCGCCGCCTGCGCGTTGTAGTGCATCGCGTGGGGCAGCACGATCGAGTGCGTCTCGGCGTGCGGCAGGCCGAGCCCGCCGAGCACGTGGCAGAGCTTGTGATGCAGCGCGACGCTCGTGGTCGCGATCGACAGGCCGGCGAGCCAGGCGCCGTAGAGCGCCTCGCTTCTTGCCTCGAGGTCCCTGCCGTTGGAAACCACCCTGGGCAGCGCGGCGGCGAGCGCGCGAATGCCCTCCTCGGCGATGAGCGAGATCACCGGGTTGCCGTCGTGCGCGTAGAGCGCCTCGACGCAATGCGCGATCGCGTTCATGCCGCTCGCCGCCGAGGTGGCGGGCGAAAGGCCGAGCGTTACCTGCGGGTCGTAGATCACGGTCTTCGGCGCGACGCGCGGGTCGCGCCCGGTCTTCTTCGCGCCGCCTTCCGAGACGCCCCAGAGGGTGGTCATCTCCGAGCCCGAATAGGTGGTCGGCACCGCGATCACCGGCAGGCTGGAAGTGAGCGCGATCGCCTTGGCGAAGCCGATGGTCGAGCCGCCGCCCACGGCGACGCAGCAGTCGGCGCCGAGCTCGGCGGCGCGCCGGCGCGCCTTCTCGGCGAGCTCCAGCGGCGTGTGCATCGCCGCCTCGTCGAAGATGCCGGCCACCGGCAGGCCGCTCGCGGCGCCGCGCACCATCTCGGCGCGCCCGGGGGTCGACAGCATCAGCACGCGCTTCGCGCCGAGGCGGTCGACCTCGGCCGGCAGCTGCGCGAGCGAGCCAGCGCCGAAGACCACGCGTACCGGAAGCGCGTTATAGAGGAACGGCTTCAGAACTTTTCCACCCACGGGCGCAGCTCGACCTCCCAGCTCCAGGCGCTGCGGCTTTGACGATAGACGTGCAGGTAGTTGCGCGCGATCTCGTCGGGATGGAGCTGCGAGTCGCCCTCCCGGCCGATGCGTCCGTCGATCACGAAGTGCGCGACGTGGATGCCGCGCGGCGCCAGCTCGCGCGCCATGCTTTGCGCGAGGCCGCGCAGCGCGAACTTGCCCATCGCGAACGGCGCCGACTCGGCATAGCCCTTGACGCTCGCCGAGGCGCCCGTGAAAAAGATCGCTCCCGAGCCTCGCGGCAGCATCCGCTTCGCCGCCGCCTGACCGACGAGGAAGCCGCCGTAGGCGCTCACCATGAGGGTCTTCCTCACCTCTTCGCGATCGAGATCGACCAGGGGGCCGCGCACGCGATAGCTCGGGTTGTAGACCACCACACCCGGATCGACCCGGGTGAAGAGCTCGTCCACTTCGCGCGCCTGCGTGGCATCGCAGGTGAACACCTGCGCGCCGGTCTCTTTCGCGAGCTCGGCCAGCTTGCCGGCGCCGCGCGCCGCCAGGGACACCTTCATCCCCTCGGCCGCGAAAAGGCGCGCGAGCGACGCCGAGAGCCCGCTTCCGGCGCCGACGATGAGGACGCCCGCCTTGTCCGCCATAATCGCGATTCTAGATGCATCGCGTCGCCCTCCGAGCCGAAATTGTCGAACGCGTCGTCGCGCGGCGCGGCCGGCTGCACCTCTACGACGAGCTCCACGCAAAGCGGACCGCCCTGCTCGTCATCGACATGCAGAACGCGTTCGTCGCTCCGGGCGCGCCGATCGAGGTGCCGGCGGCGCGCGCGATCGTGCCGCAGATCAACCGGCTCGCCGCCGAGCTGCGCCGCCGCGGCGTGCCGGTCGTGTGGGTGCTGCACCAGAACGAGGCGAACGGTGCCGACTGGCACAACTTCTTCGAGGTGTTCGTGCGTCCGGAAAACCGCGCCCGCGCCGCTCAGGCTTTGACTTTCGGTAGTGACCTGCAGCGCTTGTGGAGCGGGCTCGAGACCCAGGCGTCCGACATCCGGGTCGCGAAGAACCGCTACAGCGCTTTCATCGCCGGTGCCTCTTCCCTGGGAGAGCTGTTGCGGCAAAGGCGGATCGACACGCTGCTCATCGCCGGCACCAAGACCAACGTCTGCTGCGAATGCACGGCGCGCGATGCGATGATGCTCGGCTACAAGGTGGTGCTGCTTTCCGACTGCACCGCAGCGCTCTCCGACGAGGAGCATCGCGCGACGCTCGAGAACGTCATCCAGCAGTTCGGCGACGTATTGACCGCGGATGAGGCGCTTCGGCTCCTGAAGTGAAGACCCAGGTCGCGATCATCGGCGCCGGGCCGGCGGGCATGCTGCTCTCGCACCTGCTGCATCGCCAGGGCGTCGAGAGCGTGGTGCTCGAGAGGCAGAGCCGGGCGCACGTGCTCTCGCGCATCCGCGCGGGCGTGCTCGAGCCCGGCACCGTGCGCCTGCTGCGCGAATGCGGCCTCGGCTCGCGCATGGACCGCGACGGCCACGCGCACGACGGGATGCGGATCGTCTGGGCCGGCCGCGAGAGCTTCTTCATCGACGTGAAGAAGCACGTCGGCGGGCGCTTCATGGCCTACGGGCAGACCAGCCTGCAGGAGGATCTCTTCGACGCCGCCGAGGAACGAGGCGCGCAGCCTGTCTTCTCCGCTTCGGATGTGGAACCCAAAGACATCGAGACCGATCGGCCTTACGTGCGCTTCGAGGGCAAGCGGCTCGACTGCGACTTCATCGCCGGCTGCGACGGCTTCCACGGCGTTTCGCGTCGCTCGATGCCGAAGGGCGTGCTGCGCGAATACGAGAAGGTCTATCCGTTCGGCTGGCTCGGCATCCTCTCCGAGACGCCGCCGCTCGCCGACATCGTCTACGCCAACCACCCGCGCGGCTTCGCCCTCGCCTCGCAGAGGAGCCCGCGCCTGTCGCGCTACTACCTCCAGGTGCCGCTCGACACGCGGCTCGAGGACTGGCCCGACGAGCGCTTCTGGGAGGAGCTGAAGGCGCGCTATCCGCGCGAGCTGGCCGAGGCGATCGTCACCGGGCCGTCGATCGAGAAATCGATCGCGCCGCTGCGCAGCTATGTCGCCGAGCCGATGCGCTACGGCCGACTGTTTCTCGCCGGCGACGCCGCCCACATCGTGCCGCCGACCGGCGCCAAGGGCCTGAACACGGCAGCCTCCGACGTCTACTACCTCTATCACGCGCTGCTCGCGCACT
>DASQYN010000657.1:0-5671 GCA_035639215.1 Burkholderiales bacterium | reverse complement strand
GCGCCTCGTTCAGCCCGAACTTCCGGCAGTAGGCGTCCTCGTTGCGCAGGAACTCGGCGCGGTTAGCCGCGTTGTTGAAAGAGAAGCACATCTTGTTCAGCGCGTAGCCCTTGCGCGCCTGCGCGCCGTCGAAAAGGGTGGTCCCGGGGATCGCTCTCATGCCTGCGACCGTATCCGCTCGTCCGGCGGAGCTATTTGAGGTAGATCAACTTTTCCTGAGCACCAGCGCCGCCGCCGTGACAATGAACACGGCGATCGCCGCGGCATTGCCCCAGGCGCCGAGCAGTATCGAATAACCGGTGCGAAGAGCAACGGATGCGTGGAGGATGGTAAGAGGGAGGTACAGCACGGGGCTGTAGGGAAAGCGCACGCGCAGCACCGCCGGCAGGATCACCGGGGCATGGCCGAAGATCATGGAGAAGACGAAGCCGAGGAACACCGCATGCAGCGCCGCGTCCCACGGCCCGCGCAAAGCGAAGATCATCCCCGCCACCGTCAGCCAGAAGTACCCGGCAAGCAGGCAGACGGCGACGAAGCGCGGGAGCCCTTTCTGCCGCACCGTTACGCGGGCGAGGTCGTAGCGCAGGAACCAGGCGGCGAAAAGGACCAGTACCGCGCCCTGGAGCCGCAGCGAGGCGTCCAGAGAGGAGAGGACAACGGCCGCGGCAAGCGCCACGAACGCGCGGCGTGAAAACGGCGTGCGCTTGAGGTAGCGCGAGAGCTCCAGCCGCTCGGCGCCGATCGTCAGCACGAAGAAGGCGATCCACCAACCGACCGGCGCGCCGCCCGCGTAGAGGACGACATTCCCCGTGAGCCAGGTGGCACCGCCGGCGAGGAGCGTGCCGGTCTCGAGCGAGACCTGGCGGCGCAGGATCACCGTGCTGGCAACCACGAAAGTGCCCGCGGCGAACACGAGCAACGCAAAACCGGGGACGGCGAAGCCGGCCAGGATGAGCACGCCGCCGATGCCCGCACACAGCGGCGCGGCATAAGCCCACAACCGGTCGAGCGCCACGGCGCGCTCGAGCGAAATCACCGTGCCGAGGAAGGCCGAGACCATGAGCGCGCCGTGCAGCGCGATCGCGCCGGCGGGCGCGCGCACCGCCGGGGTAAGCCGCGCCAGGCCGCCGGCAATGCCGAGGACGAGGGAAACAAAGCCGAGCGCCAGCAGGAGAATCCGCCAGCGCGGCGAAGCTAGCGCCAGCCGAACCTCTCCCGCGCCGCTTCGCTCATGCGCTCGGGCGTCCAGGGCGGATCCCACACCAGGTCGACCTCGACAACGACGTCCGCCGGAGCGACGTCGCGGATCGCCGCGGCCGCTTCATCGACGAGGTAAGAGGTCGCCGGGCACGCCGGCGAAGTCATCGTCATCTGCACGTGCACTTTGCCCTCTCTGACATCGATGCCGTACACGAGGCCGAGATCGACCACGTTCATGCCGGCTTCCGGATCCTCGACCGTCTTCAGCGCCTGCTCGACCTGTTCCCTGTCCATGGCTGGCATTCCATCGTCCTCGCGCGGCCGGAATCTTGATGTGAGTCAAGCAAATCGGCGCTCCGGGCGGTAGCTTAGCCGCGATTGCGCTTACTGCTCATCAATCCGGCGCAGCCGGAGAGCTTCTGGAGCTTCCGCTGGGCGCTCGAGCGGGTGCTCGCCGGCAAGCGCGCGCTCAATCCGCCGCTCGGCCTCGCCACGCTCGCCGCGCTGTGCCCGCCGCACTGGCAGGTGAGCATCGTCGACGAAAACGTCGAGCCGCTGCCGCTCAAGCCGCGCGCCGACGTGATCGGCATCGGCGGCATGGGCGTGCAGTCGCCGCGGCAGAAGCAGCTCCTGCGCTACTACCGCGATGCCGGCTTTCGGGTCGTGGCGGGCGGCAGCTACGCCTCGCTCTGCCCGGAGGAATACCTGGAGCTTGCCGACAGCGTGATCGCCGGCGAAGCCGAGCACACCTGGCCGCGCTTCTGCGCGGACTTCGAGTCCGGTTCACCCGAGAAGATCTATCGCGAGACGGGCAACGTCGACCTGGAGCGTTCGCCCACCCCGCGCTTCGACCTGCTGAAGCTCGAGCGCTACGCCACGGCGACCGTGCAGCTCTCGCGCGGCTGCCCGTTCCGCTGCGATTTCTGCGACATCATCGTCATGTTCGGACGCAAGCCGCGCTACAAGCCGGTGGCCTCCATCGAGCGCGAGCTCGAGGCGCTGCGCGCCCTCGGCGCGCGCAAGGTCTTCTTCGTCGACGACAACTTCATCGGCAACAAGGCGAAGGCCAAGGAGACGCTGCGCTTCCTCGCCGATTATCAGGCGCGGCACGGCCGCGGCATGCGCTTCGGCACCGAGGCGTCGCTCAACCTCGCCGACGACCCGGAGCTGCTCTCGCTCTTTCGCGAGGCCGGCTTCGAATGGGCGTTCCTCGGCCTCGAGACGCCCGACCCGCAGACGCTGCGCGAGGCGGCGAAGACGCAGAATCTGGCGGGCGACATGCTCGGGGCGGTGCGCCGCATCTACGGCGCCGGCATCGACATCCTCGCCGGCTTCATCGTCGGCTTCGACCGGGACACGCCGAAGGCCTTCGGCGTGCAGCGCCGCTTCATCCGCAAGTCCGGGATCATGGTTGCCATGGTGGGGCTGCTCACCGCGCTGCCGAAGACGCCGCTCTTCGAGCGGCTGAAGAAGGAAGGACGGCTCGTCGCGGGCGCCGCGCACGGCGACAACACCGGGGGCTGCAGCAACATCGTGCCGAAGAACATGACCCCGCAGCAGATGAGCGCCGGCTATCGGCGGCTCTATGCGGACCTCCTGACCGATCGTGCCATCGCCGAGCGGATACGCAACAAGCTGGCGCATTTCGGCCTGCCGACGGCGACGCGGAAGGAATCGGCGGGCGAAGGGGCCCTGATCGTCGCACGCCTGCTGTGGCACGGAATTGCGCCGGGCGGCCCGCGGCGCGCCTGGCACTTCCTGCGCAGCCTGCCCTTCGCGCGCCCGCCTCTCCTGCGGCTCGCAGTCAACGACTGGATCGCCGCGCTCGCGATGAAGAGCTATGCGAAGCGCCACCTGCTTTCTTCGGCGCCGGACAGAGCCTTCACGGCGGAGCTCGCGCTCGACCGCCTGCGTGCGGCGCTCGTCCGCTGGCGCAGACGCGGCACGGTGCGGCTTTCGCTTCGCGGCCGGCAGCTCCTCGTAAGAATCACCGGACAGCTCGACCGCGGGCTAGTGCGCGCGCTCGTGCGCTCGCTTTGCCACGTCCTCGAGCGCTCGCCGGCGCGCGTCGTGCTTGCGGTTGAGGCCGCAACCGGCGCGGAGCTCGAGCGCCTTTCGCAGGCCCTCGCGCACCACGGCGCGCGCATCGTCCTCGGCCGCGGCATCGCCAAGCTCGCCCGTTTCGAGTCCCTCCCCGGCGGCGCCTGAGATTGCCGGCAGAGGAGCGCGCGGTGTCGAGAAACTTGACGCCCGATCCTCCTTCTCTTGCTCAAAGTCAACAACTTCAAGCGCTTATCCCGCTGGCATACCTCTAGCTACCCGCTATTACCTTAAAAGAATTTCGATCCGGAGGGTCGCGCATGCGAATGGGAAGAACCTGGCTGGCGATAGCTCTCGCGCTGCTCTGCATTCCAGTCGCCCGCGCTGACCTGGTTTGGAGCTACAGCTACTCCGGCGGCGGCGTGTCGGGGAGCGGCTATCTCACCACGTCGGACACCACAAGCGGCGGCGCCTACACCATCACCGGCATCAGCGGCCTGCGCGGAACGGTCCCGCTCGAGCGTCTGCTGGCACCGGGGACGTATTCCGCCAGCGGCGGAGGCATCCTGGTCAGCGACAACCTGCTGAATGCGGCCGCGCCTTTTCTCGGGTTCGGCGGCTTTACCACTCAGGTCGGGACCGATCTCGTCAACGTCTACTATCTGAACGGCGATTACCACGACATCGCCGGCGTCGACTGTCCGGCGGCGAGTTGCGGCGACGCGAGCCACCTTGGCACGGTGGTCAATTTCACGGCCAGCCTCGTTCCCAGCCTAGAGTGGAGCTTCTCGTACGCCGGAAGCGGCGTGTCGGCGAGCGGCACGCTCCTCACTCTTGCCACGCCGGTCGCCGGGCATTACCAGATTGTTGGACTGAGCGGCGCCCGAAACGGCGACGCGATGAACGCGCTCTTTCCAGCCGGCACCTACGGCACGGCCGGCGGCGGGATCCTCATCAGCGACAACCTGCTCTTTCCGAACCCGCCCTTCCTCGACTTCGGCGGCTTCACCTTCCATGCCGGCAGCGACCGCTACAACGTCTACTACTCGAACGGCCAGTATTACGACATCGCCGGCGCCGACTGCCCGGCAGCGAACTGCGGCGACGCCAATCATCTCGGCACGCCGATCGATTTCGCGGTGGCGCAGGTTCCCGAGCCCGGCTCGATCGCTCTCGTCGCCCTCGCGCTTTTCGCGCTCGCGCACATCGCGCGGCGCAGACGCGGCCTACGAAGAAACTCGATCCGTCGCTGACGTCTCCGCGAACCAGGCGAGCTTGGAGCGAAGGCGCACCACTTCGCCGACGATGAGGAGCGCCGGCGGGCGGATCTGCTCGCTGGCCGCCTCCGGAGCGATCTTCTCCAGCGTAGACACGAGCACCCTTTGCTCGGGCAGCGTCGCTTTCTCGACGAGCGCGCACGGCGTCGATGGCGCGAGGCCGTGCTCGACCAGACTGGCGCAGATCTGCGCGAGGGCGCCTACGCCCATGTAGACGACGAGCGTCTGGCGCGGACGCAGCACGCCTTCGAGATCGATCTGGGCGGTGCCGTTCTTAAGGTGTCCGGTGACGAAGACGCAGGCGTCGGCGTAATCGCGGTGCGTGAGAGGGATGCCCGCGTAGGCCGCCGCACCCGCCGCGGCGGTGACGCCGGGCACCACCTCGAAAGGAATGCCGCTCGCGAAGAGCGCCTCGATCTCCTCGCCGCCGCGGCCGAAGATGAACGGATCGCCGCCCTTCAGGCGCACCACGCGCTTGCCTTCGCTCGCGAGCTTCACCATCAGCGCGTTTATCTCGGCCTGCGGCAGCGCATGCCGGTCGCGCTCCTTGCCGACGTAGATGCGCTCGGCATCGCGGCGCGCGAGGTCGACCAGCGCCGGCGAGACGAGCTTGTCGTAGAGCACGACGCTCGCGCTCTGCATCACGCGCAGGGCACGCAGCGTCAGCAGCTCCGGATCGCCCGGCCCGGCCCCGACCAGGCTGACGAATCCCGAAGCGTTTGTATCCTCGTTCAGCGTCCTTTTCAAAATCGCCGCTGCGCCGCGCTCGTTGCCCGAAAGCACCATGTCGGCGATCGGCCCGTCGACGATTTCCTCCCAGAAGCGCCGGCGAGCTTCCGCATCGGGATGACGCTCCTTGGAAGCGCCGCGCCAGCGGCCCATGAACGCCGCCAGCCGGCCGATGCCCGCCGGAATGGCCGCTTCCAGCATCGTGCGCAGCTTGCGCGCCAGCACCGGCGAAGCGCCGGCGGTGGAGATGGCGATCTGCACCGGCGGCCGGTCGATCACCGAAGGCATGATGAAAGTGGAAAGCGTCGCGTTGTCGGCCACGTTGACCGGGATATGCAGCGAGCGCGCCGCCGTCGCGACCGCTTCGTTGACTGCGGGATCGTCGGTCGCTGCGATCGCCACCTCGGCGCCGACGAGGTCGCCGG
>DASQYN010000656.1:0-4347 GCA_035639215.1 Burkholderiales bacterium | reverse complement strand
CTATGTCGAGCTCGGCAAGGCGCCCGGCCACCTGGTGCGCGACTATCCGCGCCTCTATCGCCTGTTCCGCCAGCTGCAGCCCGCGGTCGTGCACACGCGCAACCTCGCGGCGCTCGAGGCACTGGTTCCCGCGTGGGCGGCGCAGGTTCCGGTGCGCATCCACGGCGAGCACGGCTGGGACGCGAACGACCCGGACGGCCGGCGGCTACGCTACCGCCTGGTGCGGCGCCTCTATCGGCCGTTCGTGCAGCGCTACGTCGCCTTGTCGCGCCATATCGCGCAGTACCTGGAAAAGGGCGTCGGCGTGCGCCGAGAGCGCATCTCGCAGCTCTACAACGGCGTCGACACCGCGCGCTTCTTCCCCGCCGAGAGCCGGGCGCCGATCGCCGCGAGCCCGTTCGGCGGAGGCGACGAGTGGCTGATCGGCTGGGTCGGGCGCATGGATCCGGTCAAGGATCCGCTCAACCTCGCGCGCGCCTTCCTGCGCGCGCGCGAGCTTTCGCCCGCCGCGGCGAAGCGCATGCGGCTCGTGCTGGTGGGCGACGGCCGCGACCGCGAAGCGCTCGCGGCGATGCTCGGCGATGCGAGAGTGCGAGAGCACGTCTGGTTCGCCGGCGAGCGCGCCGATATCCCCGACGTCATGCGCGGCCTCGACTGCTTCGTGCTGCCCTCGCGCGCCGAAGGCGTCTCGAACACCATCCTCGAGGCGATGGCCTCGCGCCTGCCGATCGTCGCGACGCGCGTCGGCGGCAATGCCGAGCTGATCGAGTCGGGCATGACCGGCCAGCTCGTGCCGCCGTCCGATCCAGACGCGCTCGCGCGCGCCATGCTCACCTACTTCACCGAACGTTCGACGGCGCGCCGCCACGCCAAGACCGCACGCCACGTCGCCGAGACGCGCTTCAGCCTGGCGCGCATGGTGGTCGACTACACGACGCTCTACGAGCGCGCGCTCGCCGATGCGGGCATCGTCGTGCCCGGGCCGATGGAAGCGCTTTCACCGCGCTAGGGACAGAGCCATGTGCGGAATCGTCGGCGTGATCGATCTCAAGGGCAGGCGGGCCATTGCGCGCGAGCTCGTCTCGCGCCTGAACGAGACGCAGCACCATCGCGGCCCGGACGCGGGCGGCCTGCATGTCGAGCCCGGCGTCGGCCTCGGCCACCGCCGGCTCTCGATCATCGACCTCACCACCGGCCAGCAGCCGCTCTTCAACGAGGACGGCTCGGTGGTGGTCGTCTTCAACGGCGAGATCTACAACTTCCAGGAGCTCATCCCCGAGCTCGCGCGCTTGGGCCATGTCTTTCGCACGAAGAGCGACACCGAAGTCATCGTGCACGCCTGGGAGGCCTGGGGAGAGAAATGCGTCGAGCGCTTCCGCGGCATGTTCGCGTTCGCGCTCTGGGATCGCAATCGCCAGACGCTCTTCCTCGCGCGCGACCGGCTCGGCGTGAAGCCGCTCTACTACGCCGACCTCGGCGGTCGCGAGCTGGTGTTCGGCTCGGAGCTCAAGTCGCTCGTCGCCCATCCGGGCTTCCGGCGCGACCTCGACCCGTTTGCCATCGAGGAGTACTTCGCGCTCGGCTACGTGCCCGAGCCGCGCACCATCTACGCGGGCGCGAAGAAGCTGCCGCCGGGTCACACGCTCACCCTCCGCCGCGGCGCGCCGGTGCCGGCGCCGCGCGAGTACTGGGACGTGCGCTTCACGCTCGACAACCCGATCGACGAGCGTGACGCGCAGGCCGAGCTGGTCGAGCGCCTGAAGGAATCGGTGCGCCTGCGCATGATCTCCGAGGTGCCGCTCGGCGCCTTCCTCTCGGGCGGCGTCGACTCGAGCGCGGTGGTGGCGATGATGGCGGGCACGAGCGCCGAGCCGGTGAACACCTGCGCCATCGGCTTCCGCGAGCCGGCCTTCGACGAGTCGAAGTACGCCCGGCAGGTCGCCGAGCGCTACCGCACGCGCCACTTCGTGGAGCAGGTCGACAGCGACGAGTTCGGCCTGGTCGACCTTCTCGCCCGCACCTACGACGAGCCCTACGCCGACAGCTCGGCGATCCCCACCTACCGCGTCTGCCAGCTCGCGCGCAAGCACGTCACCGTCGCGCTCTCGGGCGACGGCGGCGACGAGAACTTCGCCGGCTACCGGCGCTACCGCCTGCACGCGATGGAAGAGCGCCTGCGCGCCATGCTGCCGCTCTCGGTGCGCCGGCCCGCGTTCGGCCTGCTCGGCCGCGTCTATCCGAAGGCCGACTGGGCGCCGCGCGTCTTCCGCGCGAAGACGACCTTCGAGGCGCTCGCGCGCACCTCGGTGCAGGCGTACTTCCACAGCGTCTCGCTGCTGCGCGACGACTTGCGCATGCGCCTCTACGGCAACGCCTTCAAGGCGCGGCTCGGCGGCTACTCGGCCGAGCAGGTCTTCGAGCGGCACGCGGCGCGCGCCGGCACCGACGACCCGCTCGCGCTCGTCCAGTACCTCGACCTCAAGACCTATCTCGTCGGCGACATCAACACCAAGGTCGACCGCGCGAGCATGGCGCACTCGCTCGAGGTGCGCGAGCCGCTCATGGACCATCCGCTCGTCGAGTGGCTGGCGAGCCTGCCTTCGTCGCTCAAGGTGCGCGGCCAGGAAGGCAAGCACCTGCTCAAGAAGGCGATGGAGCCCTATCTGCCGCGCGAGCTGCTCTACCGGCCGAAGATGGGCTTCGCCGTGCCGCTCGCCAAATGGTTCCGCGGGCCGCTGCGGCAGTCGCTGCGCGAGGCGATCCTCGGCGACGAACTCGCCGACACCGGCCTCTTCAATCGCGACACCCTCACGCACCTCGTCGACGCGCACCAGTCCGGCATGCGCGACTACAGCTCGCCGCTCTGGAGCCTGCTCATGTTCCAGGCTTTCCTGCGCAACGCGGACATGGCCTCGGCCGAGTCGAGGGCTACGCAAGCGCTCGGCACGGCGGCGTGAAGCGCCATGCGCATCCTGCACGTCCTCGACCACTCGATCCCGCTGCACAGCGGCTACACCTTCCGCACGCTCGCCATCCTGCGCGAGCAGCGCGCGCTCGGCTGGGAGACGCTGCACCTCACCTCGCCGAAGCATTCGGTCGCGCAGCACGAGGAAGAAGAAGTCGACGGTTGGCATTTCTACCGCACTCGCTCGCCACGCTCCTTTTTCCCTGACGTGCCGGTGGTACGGGAAATCGAGATTATGCGCCGCACCGAGCGGCGCCTCGCCGAAGTGGCGAGAGAGCGCCGGCCGCACGTCATCCACGCCCATTCGCCGGTCCTCAACGCGATTCCCGCGCTCGCGGTGGGCAAGCGATTGGGCATCCCGGTCGTCTACGAGGTGCGCGCGTTCTGGGAAGACGCGGCGGTCGATCACGGCACGGCGCGCGAAGGCGGGATCCGTTACCGGCTCTCCCGCGCGCTCGAGACATTCGCGCTGCGCCGCGCCGACGCCGTCACCACCATCTGCCAGGGACTGCGAGAGGACATCGTCGCGCGCGGCGTCCCATCGCACAGGGTGACCGTCATCCCTAACGCGGTGGACGTGGACAAGTTTTCTCTCGGCTCGACCGCCGATCCGCAGCTGAAGGAGCGGCTCGGCCTGCGCGGCGCGGTCGTGCTGGGCTTCATCGGCTCGTTCTATGCCTACGAAGGCCTCGCGCTCCTCATCGAGGCGTTGCCGCGCATCCTCCAGACCGAGCCGCGTGCGCGCGTGCTGCTCGTCGGCGGCGGGCCGCAGGAGCAGACTCTTAAAGATCTCGTTGCCGGTAAGCGGCTGACCGACAAGGTGATCTTCGCCGGCCGCGTACCGCACGCCGAGGTGCAGCGCTACCACGACCTCGTCGACGTGCTCGTCTACCCGCGCCTCTCCATGCGCCTCACCGAGCTCGTCACGCCGCTCAAGCCGCTCGAGGCGATGGCGCAGGGGCGGCTTCTCGTCGCATCCGATGTCGGCGGCCACAAGGAGCTGATCCGCGATCGGGAAACCGGCGTGCTCTTCAAGGCCGGCGACGTCGATGCGCTCGCGAGGAACGTGCTCGCGCTCATCTCGGCGCCGTCGAGCTGGATGGCGATGCGCGCGGCGGCGCGGCGGTTTGTGGAGAGCGAGCGTAATTGGCGCGCGAGCGTCGACCGCTATCGAAACGTCTATACGCCGGTGGTCGCCGGGGCCTCGCAATGAGCCGGGTCAAGCCTCGCGTCGTGGTCCTTACGACGCTGTTTCCTCATTCGGGGCAGCCGGGTGCCGGGCTCTTCATCCAGGAGCGGATGCTTCGCGTGGCGCGCCTGGTGCAGCTGTGCATCGTCGTCCCTGTGCCATGGTTTCCTTTCGAGAGCCTGATACGGTGGTG
>DASQYN010000655.1:0-2924 GCA_035639215.1 Burkholderiales bacterium | reverse complement strand
GATGCGCGAGTAGACGTGCCCCGCGCGCTCCATGTTGAAGAGCGAGGCCGCGTGCTCGGTATCGCGGAAGACGTACGAGGTGGTGGCGTAGATCGGCACCGCGCGGCTGCCGGTCGCCGGGTCGGGCGACTGGCCCGCGTGCAGCGCGAGCGTGTCGAAGCCGGGGTACTTGGGAGCGGCCATCTATGAATTCGGGGTCAGGGTCGCAATTCCTTTAGCTTCGCGCCGCCGGAATTGTGACCCTGACCCCGAATTCGAATCAATGCAGGTTCTTGCGCGAGGGCCGGGTGTAGGTCTCGAAGGCGCGCTCGGGCTTTTTCTGCTGCGAGGCGCGCTCTTTCCAGTCGCGATCGAACATTTCGTTGACCTGCGCGGTAACCTCGGCCACCTTGGCCTTGTCGAACTGGCGCGCGAGGATCGCGGCTACGTCTTCGATCATGCAGCGGCGCTGCGCCTCGTGGATGGCGTGCGCAGTCGGGCCGACGAAGAGGAGCTTCGACTCCTGCTCGCCGTTCTCGTGGTAGACGGTGAAGTCGATCTCCACGGCTTCGTAGCAATACGGTCCCAGCGTGTCGAGCGCCGCCTCGAGCGCGGAATCGAAGCCGCGGCCGACCTCGCCCGTCCAGCAGAAATACAGGATCAGCTCCTTCTCGTCGTACTTGATGCCCGGCTCGTCGGGCTCGAGGCTTTTCGCGTCCGCGAAGCCGTCGGCGTCCAGGTATTCGAGTAGCGGCGCGAACGCCTGCTCGAGCTGGCGCTTCGAGACGCCCTCGAGAATGGGAATGTCGGCGTGGACGTGGACTTCGTGCCGCATGGGGAAACCTTTCGAGACGGCTGCGGAGGGAGAGCGATTCTACCCCTTAAAATCCGCACATGCAGCCGGACTACTCCGGCGGCGGCCTGCTCAACCTTATGGCCTCGATCGTCGAGGCGTGCGGCGGCCGCGCGCTACATCCCGGTCTGAAGGACTTCTCGCTCGGCGAGCCGCGCAACCTCGTGCTGCTCATCGTCGACGGGCTCGGCGACAACTACCTCATGCGACGCGGCGGCGAGCTCGCCGCGCGACGCCGACGCGCGCTCACGTCGGTGTTTCCTTCGACCACCGCATCGGCGATCACGACCTCGTACACCGGCTGCACGCCGCTAGAGCACGGCCTCACCGGCTGGTTCACGTACTTCGGCGAGGCGGCGTGCGTCGCGGCGTCGCTGCCTTTTCGCTCGCGCGGCGACATGCGGCCGCTCGCGGCGCGCGGCGTGCGGCCCGACGACATCTATCTCCGCCCGTCGATCTTCCGGCAGATCCCGATCCGCTCGATCGTGGTGACGTTCAAAGACATCGTCGATTCCGAATACAACGTGCACCACTGCCGCGGCGCCGAGCGCGTCGCCTACGAGACGCTGGAAGAGCTGGTTTCCCACACCGAGCGTTTGGTGAAGGCCAGCGACGAAAGAAAATTCATCTACGCCTACTGGCCGATCTACGACCAGACCTCGCACCGCTTCGGCTGCGAGAGCCGCGAAGCGGCGGCCGAGCACGAGAAAATCGACGCGGCCTTCGCCGAGCTCTGCCGCCGCCTCGCCGGCACCGACACCGCGCTCCTCGCCACCGCCGACCACGGCTTCCTCGACGTTCCGCCCGAAGACTCGCTCGAGCTGCCTTCGAGCCTCGCCTCGCAGCTGCGCTTCCCGCTCTGCGGCGAGCGGCGCATTGCCTATTGCCACGTGCACGCCCCGGACGATTTCATGCGCAAGGCGAAAGACTGGCTCGGCGAGCGTGCCGACGTCGTCCCGAGCAAGATGCTTCTGGAAGAAGGCTGGTTCGGCGGCGGCACGCCGCACCCGCGCTTCGCCGAGCGCATCGGCGACGTGGCGCTGGTGATGCGCAACCGCTATACGGTCAAGGATTGGGTCGCCGGCGAGTCGCGCCACCTGCACATCGGCAACCACGGCGGCCCCAGCGAAGACGAGATGCTCATTCCTTTAGTGATGGAGGAACTGTGAAAGCGAAAGTGAACGGCACCGAGCTCTACTATGAGATCCACGGCAAGCGCGGCACGTCCTGGCTGGTCCTCAGCCATTCGCTCGCCTGCAGCACACGGATGTGGGATCCGCAGGTCGACGCCTTCAAGGGCTCGCACTGCATCCTCAACTACGACATGCGCGGCCACGGGCAAAGCGCCGCGCCGGCGGGGCCCTACACGCTCGAGATGCTCGCCGACGACGTGCTCGGCCTCATGAAGGCGGTCGGCGCCGAGCGCGCGAAGTTCGTCGGCCTGTCGATCGGCGGCATGATCGGCCAGACGCTCGCGCTCAAAAATCCCGGCGCCTTCGAGAAGATGGTGTTCGCCGACACCACCCACACGCAGAGCCCGGACATGATCAAGCAGTGGGACGACCGCATCCGCATCGCGAGAACGCAGGGCATGAAAGCGCTCGTGCCGACCACCATGGAGCGCTGGTTCACCGCGCCGTTCCGCGACAAGCCCGAGGCAAAGAAGATCGCCGACATCGTCGCCGCGACCCCGGTCGAGGGCTACGTCGGCTGCGGGCAGGCGATCATGAAGCTGAACACCACCGCGCGGCTGAAGGACATCAAGCTGCCGGTGCTGGCGATCACCGGCGAGTCCGACGCCGCCGCGCCCGGCACGCGCTATATCGGCGAGCACGTGCCCGGGGCGAAGTTCGTCTCGATCGCGCAGGCGTCGCACATCGCGAACATCGAGCAGCCGGAGAAATTCAATCAGGCGCTGCGGGAGTTTCTCTAGAAAATGGATCCCCGCCTGCGCGGGGACGACGGCTTCTACTCTTCGCCGGCGCCTTTCATGCCCGCCCAGCGCTTCACCTTCTTCGTGTCCACGCCGAAGAGATCGAGGATGCGGCCGACGGTGTGCTGGACGAGGTCGTCGATCGTCTTCGGGTGCGCG
>DASQYN010000654.1:0-10666 GCA_035639215.1 Burkholderiales bacterium | reverse complement strand
GTCATTGCCTCACTGCCTCCCACACTGCGATGACGTCCCGCGTTTCCCTGACGTCGTGCACTCGGACTATTTTCGCCCCGCCCTGGACGGCGAGCAAAGCCATTGCCAGGCTGCCGGCGAGGCGCTCCCCGACCGGCCGACCGGTGATCCCGCCGATCGTCGACTTGCGCGACAGCCCGGCGAGCAGCGGCACGCCGAGATCGGCCAGCTCGCCGAGGCGCCTGAGCAGGACCAGGTTGTGCCGCGCGGTCTTGCCGAAGCCGAAGCCCGGGTCGACGACGATCCGATCCTCGCCGATCCCGGAGAACCTCGCCCGCCGCACCGCCTCCTTGAGGAACGCCTTCACTTCGGCGACGACGTCATCGTAATGCGGCTCGCGTTGCATCGTCGCCGGCGTGCCCTTCATGTGCATGAGGCACACGGCGCAGCCGCTCCCGGCGACGCGCAGCAGGCTGTAAGGCTCGGCGAAGGCGCCGATGTCGTTGATCATCGAGGCGCCGGCGGCGAGCGCCGCCTGCATCACCGCCGGCCGGCGCGTATCGACGGAAACGGGGACCGGGAGATCGCGCAGCGCTTCGAGGACGGGAATGACGCGGTCCATCTCCTCGCCTTCCGGCACCGGGGCGGCGCCCGGCCGGGTCGATTCGCCGCCGATGTCGATGATGTCGGCGCCTTCGTCGGCGAGGCGCCGCGCATGCTCGATCGCCGCCGCCGGGTCGAGGAAGCGGCCGCCGTCGGAAAAGGAGTCCGGGGTGATGTTCACGACGCCCATGACGAGCGGCGATGCGAGCGACAGCGTGAAGCGACCCGCCCGCAAATGAAAAAGGCCGGTATCCCGGCCTTTCTCAACGGCGCCAGCCATGCTTACGCCGCAGGCGTCGGCGCGGCGATGCCTTCGCCGCCGCCTTCGCTGGCGGGCGGCTTGGCAGGCTGCGAGCCCGAGGGCTTGGGCGGCCGCGGCGGCTTGCCGGCCATGATGTCGGAGATCTGGTCGGCGTCGAGGGTCTCCCACTCGAGGAGCGCCTTGGTCATCGCCTCGACCTTGTCGCGGTTCTCCTCCAGCAGCCGGCGCGCCAGCTGATACTGGGTGTCGATGATGCGGCGGATCTCGGCATCGACTTTCTGCATCGTCGCTTCCGAGACGTTCTTGTGCGTGGTCACCGCGCGGCCGAGGAAGATCTCGCCCTCGTTCTCGCCGTAGACCATGGTGCCGAGCTCGTCCGACATGCCCCACTGCGTGACCATGCGCCGCGCGATCTCGGTGGCGCGCTCGAAGTCGTTCGCCGCGCCGGTGGTCATCTGCTTCATGAACAGCTCTTCGGCGATGCGCCCGCCAAACAGCACCGCGACCATGTTCAGCAGGCGGTCGCGGTCCTGGCTGTAGCGGTCCTCGGTCGGCAGCTGCATTGTCACGCCGAGCGCGCGGCCGCGCGGGATGATCGTCACCTTGTGCACCGGGTCGGTCTTCGGCAGCAGGCGCGCGACGATCGCGTGCCCGGACTCGTGGTAGGCGGTGTTGCGGCGCTCTTCCTCGGGCATCACCATCGAGCGGCGCTCGGCGCCCATGATGATCTTGTCCTTGGCGCGCTCGAAGTCGTCCATGTCCACCAGGCGCTTGTTCTGCCGCGCCGCGAAGAGCGCCGCCTCGTTCACCAGGTTGGCGAGGTCGGCGCCCGAGAAGCCCGGGGTGCCGCGCGCGATGATGTCCGGCTTCACGTCGCTCGCGAGCGGCACCTTGCGCATGTGGACCTTGAGGATTTCTTCCCTGCCGCGGATGTCGGGCAGCGGCACGACCACCTGCCGGTCGAAGCGCCCCGGGCGCAGCAGCGCCGGGTCGAGCACGTCCGGGCGGTTGGTGGCGGCGATGACGATGACGCCCATCGTCGCCTCGAAGCCGTCCATCTCGACGAGCAGCTGGTTCAGCGTCTGCTCGCGCTCGTCGTTGCCGCCGCCGAGGCCCGCGCCGCGCTGGCGGCCGACCGCGTCGATCTCGTCGATGAACACGATGCACGGCGCATGCTTCTTCGCCTGCTCGAACATGTCGCGCACGCGGGCGGCACCGACGCCGACGAACATCTCGACGAAATCGCTGCCCGAGATGGAGAAAAACGGCACCTTGGCCTCGCCGGCGATCGCGCGGGCGAGCAGCGTCTTGCCGGTGCCCGGCGAGCCGACCATCAGCACGCCGCGCGGGATGCGGCCGCCGAGCTTCTGGAACTTGGACGGATCGCGCAGGAAGTCGACCAGCTCGGCCACTTCCTCCTTCGCCTCCTCGCAGCCCGCGACGTCGGCAAAGGTGACGGTATTGGTGGACTCGTCGAGCATGCGCGCGCGCGACTTGCCAAAGCTGAACGCGCCGCCGCGCCCGCCGCCCTGCATCTGGCGCATGAAGAAGATCCAGACGCCGATCAGCAGCAGCATCGGGAACCAGGAGACGAAGATGTTCATGAGAAGGGAGGGCTCCTCTTCCGGCTTCGCCTCGATCTTGACGCCGTACTTCAGCAGGTCGGAAACGAGCCAGATATCGCCCGGGGAGTAGCTGGTGACGCGCTTGCCGTCGACGGTCTGCGCCTTGAGCTGGCGGCCCTCGATCGTGACCTTGGAGATGCGGCCCGACTTAACCTCGTCCAGGAACTGCGAATATTCCATCGGCGCCTGGGCGGCCTGGCGGGTGTTGAATTGGTTGAAGACGGTCATCAGCACCAGCCCGATAACGAGCCAGATGACCAGGTTCTTCAGCATGTTGTTCAAGCACTTGCTCCTGTCTTAAGCGACCTGCCGGAATGGTCGATCTTACGCGGATTTCTTAGCACCAAGTAGGTCTCCCTGGAGTCCCCGCGCGAGGCGCCCGGCTTGCGCACCGACACACTGACAAATTCCTGCCTCAAACGTTGCATAACTTCGCCGAAAGCCTCGCCGTGGAAGGCTTTCAGGACGAATACTCCGTCGCTTTTTAGGGCTTTTTTGCAGAAATCGATCGCGGCGAAGCTCAATTCCGCCGCGCGCGCCTGATCGACGTTTGCAATGCCCGACAGATTGGGCGAGAGGTCGGAAAGAACGACGTCCGCTTCCTGTCCGCCCAGCGCCTGCACCAGGCCCAGCTTGCGGAAGTCGCCTTTGAGCACGGTCACACCGGAGAGGGGGGCAATGTCCAGGAGATCAACAGCAATCACCTTGCCACCGGGGCGTACACGCTGCGCCGCGAGCTGCGACCAGCTGCCCGGCGCGGCACCCAGGTCCACCACCACCGCGCCCGGTCTCAAAAACTTGTCTTTGTCATCCAGCTCGAGGAGCTTGAAGGCGGCGCGGGAGCGATACCCCCGCGCCTTCGCCTGCCGCACGTAAGGGTCGGTGACGTGCCGGCGCAGCCACTGCTTGCTCGATTTCGCCATCGCGCCGGGAGGATACCCCGGCGGCTCAGTCGTCCCGCAGGACCCAGGCGTGCGACGCGGCGATGATCAGCACCGCGCCAAGGGTAAGCAACAGAACGTCCATGGCGTCGTTGGCGAATCAGCCGTTGTGCAGACCACGGCATTCCGCCGCCGCACCGGCGTAGGAGCAGTTCTTCGTGCCGTACGATGTGCTGCCAGCGCCGCCGGAGTCGGTCCGCAGGCTGGAGCAGCCGGCGAGCGCGGCGGCGGCAAGGAGAGCAGCAAGAATGCGGTTGTAGGTCATGGGATCTCCGGTGGGGTGGCAGTGCGTGCAGCATGAGCGCTCCGGCCTGCCGGGAGATTTCAACCGCCGGGAGCGACGTTACGACTGCAACAAAGCTAAGGCGCGACGTCGCGCAGCTTTCCCTGCCAGGCGGCGAGCACTTGCGGCAATGCCGCTGCGGCGCGGGCGCGGATCTCCTCGTCGGTGAGCGAGGAAAGCGGATGCGCAATCACGACCGGCACGAGTCCGCCCATGCCGAGCGCCTCGCGCTGCACTTTCGCCTCGCGGACGAATTCCGAGGTAACGATCACGGCGGTGGGCAGGCCGCGCGCCTCGAGCTCGATGGCGTCGTGCATACAGCACGACGTGCACGAGCCTCAATCGCCGATGGCGGTGACGACGAGGTCGCTTTGCGCTTTTATTTCGTCCAGCAGCCGCGGCTCGGCGAAGCGCGAGAAGCTCTCCTTGCGGTAGTAGCCGGTGGGCTTGAGCCCATGGGCGCTCTCAAGCTCGCCGCGCAGCGCGCGCAAGAGCTTGTTGGCGTTCCACTTGGTGTTGTCGAGGACGCCAAGACGCAATCCTTGCGGCGAGGAAATCCTGGGGGATGGCACTCGCGTCTGCGCGGCAACCACGCCCCTCGGGTCATAGATTCTGTTCACGCATTCCTCCTAACAGAAAAGGGGTCAGAGCAATTTTCCTGTAACCGATTGCCGCACGCTGAACGCCCTTTTGTTTCGCGAAAATTGCTCTGACCCCTTTTCAAAGCTGGCAGGTGCCATCGACGCAGCGCTCGTTGCCGGGCGCGGCGCCGCCGATCTCGCGCAGCACCGGGCTCGACATGTGGCCCCAGCCGGGAATGAACGCCGAGAAGCGTCCGGCCTCGCCGCCGATGACGAAGAGATGGATGTGCTCGGCGCTGGGCACGATAGGGATTCTCGATTCGGGCTCGCGCCGGTACCAAACCGGCAGGTTGCGGTTGTAGACCTTGCCGTAGCGATGGTTGAACGAGAGCTCGCCGAAGGTATTTCCCGAGTACATCCACAGATAGTTGCGGATGTCGGCCCGCTTCCAGCCGGAGGCGGCGATCGTGGCCGCATGCTCGGGCCCGATGACGATGGCGCAATGCCCCTGGCTCACCGAGTTGTTGTGCGCGAAGGTGCTCATCGCCGAGCAGATCGAGTCGAGGATGCCCTGCGCGTCGTTCGCCACGTGGTTGGTCACGCTGTGCGGCGCCTCGGCGGCCATCACGAACACCGTCGAATCCTCGGCCTGGAAGCCTTTCTCCACATGGTAGGGCGCGAACGGGCTCGCCTCCTCGTTCTCGCACACGGCATACGTGTACTTGCCCGGATGACCGAGCGTCGCCTTGTCGAGATCTCCCGGCCAGCCGCCGCCGACATTGAGCAGCACGAGGCGAATGGCGCGGCCGATGGTCGCATTGGCGCGGTTGCCCGAGCCGAACGCGTTGCAGCCGCCGTTCATGTCCGCCTGCTTCGCCGCGGGACCGTTCACCACGAGGAGCGGCGCCGCCATGTGAGTCGTCGCCTGCACGCCGTTCAGGTTGAAGCCCGGCTCGCAGAGCGCGCGCAGCGCGGCACGCACGATGCCGGCGTGCCGCGGCAGGCAGCCGGCCATGACGAGATTGATCGCCAGGACTTCGCGGGTCAGGCCGCCCCAGCGCGGCGGCACACGGCATTCGAGGAGCTGCGGGTCGCCGCCGAGCGCGGCGACCATGGCGGCGATCTTTTCCGGCGTCGGCGGCACGACGGGCAGCCCGTCGCTGAAGCCACGCTCGTAGTAGACCTCGACCAGGTCGGCGTCCTCGCGAAGCGCTTTGGACGGTGAGGCGGTTTCTGCGGCCATCGCGGCCGCATGTTAACCCGGCGCGGCGCCTACGCGTGCCGCGGCGTCTTGACGCGCACGGGCGTCGGGCGAGTGAAGAACGTACGGATGCTCGCGGCAGCGGCTTTCACGAGGCGCGCCATTTCCTCGGCGCGCGCCTTGCGCGCTTCGCGCTCGAGCGCCATCACTTCTTCGGGGGTGGGATAGCGAAAGGCGTTGGTCGTCATTGCAGTCTCCGTTCTTTTCGCTTTGATCACGACTGCAACATAGGGCCGGCGCGGGCGATGGACAAACGATGATTCTTCACGTCTGCCATGAGAAAAATTCAAACTAGTGGCGGCGTGCCGACAGGCGCTCGATGGCCGAGGGTTCCTGCTGGCGCGCGAGGAGCGCCGCTTCGCGCGCCGTGGCGGCGCGCAGGTGCGGATTGAGCGGATGGCGGAGCGAGCGGCGCACGAGCAGCGTCTTCAAGCGCGCATCGTCGAGCTCCGAGTCGTCCAGCCGGCGCACCTCGGCGCCCTCGAGGGCGGCGACCGGCACGCCGTCGCGGAGCAGGATGCGGTTCCTCTGGATGGCGGCGACGCGCGGGTGAGGCGTGAGGATGCCGACGAGGTTGAGCGGGTCGGCGGCGCTCAGCGCCACCAGCTCGCCGGTCTTTTCGATCTTGCGCACGGCGCGCAGCCGGCCGACCGCGTCGGCCGCCGCGAACTGCTCGCCGCCGAAGCCCGCGACGAAGCGGCCGCCGCGGATCTCGCCGCGCGCCTCCAGGCGGCGGAAAACGCGCACCAGGTCGCGCCATGGCGGTAGGTGCGACTCGCGCGCGAGCAGCATGCGAAACACCACGCCGTAGCGCTTGAGAAGCGTGCGCGCGACCGCTTCCACTTCATCGTCTTTCTCCGAGCGCAGAATCGTCCAGCGGCCAGCGACCTCGACGAGGGCGCGCCGCTTGTCGGGCGGCGCCAGCAGAGCACGCAAGCCCGCGAAGCTGTCGGCCGTGACCACGCCCGCGCCCGCCAGCTCGGCCAGCGCTCGCTCGACGTAGCTCGGCAGGAGACCGGTGCTCTTCGCCAGCTCATGGAAAAACGACGCGCCGCGCTTGTCCAATGCTTCCCGTACCGCCTTGGCCTCGGAGGAGAAGGCGTTTTCTTCGCCGGCCATCTTCCAGACGCCGAGGTGCTCGCGCAGCAGAAGCGCGATCGGCGAGGAGCGAAGCGGCGCGCGCGTCCCAGGCGTGAGGCGGCCCCAGGCCGCCCGGCCGCTCATGCAAAGCCGGTCGATCTGCTCGCCGCCGTAGTCGGCGACGCGCGCCGGAAGCACGTCGCTTTCCCAGGCGGCGGCCGCGAGCTCGAAGCCCTCGAGCTGCTCGACGATCGCGGCGAGGCCTTCGGCGCCTTTCACCTGGTCCTCCGCCGCGACATGCTGCCAATGCGAGAGGAAGCGCAGGAAGTCCGCCGCCGCGACCGGCTGGATTTCGGACCTCAGCCGGTTGAGCGTGTAGCGGTGGATGCGGGCGAGCAGCCGCCGGTCGCACCATTCGAGCGCAATGCCTCCCGGCGCGAAGCGTCCGCGCAGCACGCGGCCCTGCCCTTCCAGCGCGAGCAGCTCGGCCGTCGGCTCGGAGGCGATAGGCCCAAGCACTTCCAGGCGGCTCGCCTGCAGCTCGACCGGGTCGTCTCCGAGGCGCTCGTGCGCAAACCAGGCGGCCTCTCTGAGGATCGCCCGCTGGCCGAGCTGGTCGAGCAGGCCAGGCCAATGGGGCGCGAGCTCCGCAACCCGAAGGTAGCCCGCCACCATGAGCGCGTCGTACATCTCGTCGGGCGTATTGGCGATCGGCCACGCTTCCTCGCGCACCCGCTCGATCGCCGCCGCGTCGAGCGCGCCCAGGTCTTCGGCGCTTCGCAGCGCCGTTGCGCGACGGGTGTAGACGGCGCGCGTGCGGCGCTCTTCGAGGGGCGCGTCGTCGAGGAAGGTATAAACGGCGGAGTTCAGCAGCTCGTGCGCGAGCACCGACGGCTCGGGGGTATCTCTTGCGACCGCTTCGATTTCGCGTCGCAGGAGGCGCGAAAGGACATCTTCCAGGCCGCGCGAATCCACCGCCTCCTCGAGCGCGTCCTTCAGCGCCTGGTCGACCAGCGGATGCTCGGGCACCTCGCGCGCGCCCGGCAGGTTGTCCTGGCAGGCGACCGCGTCGGGGAAGACCGCCTGCAGCAGGTCTTCGGCGTACATGCGCTGCAGCTGGTTCGGCACCTTCGCGCCGCCGCGGTTGCGCGGCACGGCGAGCGCGAGCGTGGTGCTCCAGCGCCAACGCGTTTCGAAGATCGGCGACTGGAGAAGCGCCTGCACGAGCGTCTCGCGCACGGCATTCGGATGCAGATAGCGGAGCACTTCCTCGAGGGGAAAGGAGTGCGAGGCGTTGAGCGAGAGGATGATGCCCTCCTCCGTCGCCGCCGCCTGCAGCTCGAAGTTGAAGCCCTGGCAGAACTTCTTCCTGAGCGCCAGGCCCCAGGCCTTGTTGATGCGGCTGCCGAAGGGCGCGTGCAGCACGAGCTGCATGCCGCCCGACTCGTCGAAGAAGCGCTCGAGCGCGATCGTCTTCGTCGTCGGTACGACGCCGAGGGCGCGCTTCGCCTGGTCGAGATATTCGGCGATCTGCTCCGCCGCCGGCCGCGGCAGCGCGTAGTCCGTCTCCAGGTACGCCGTCGCTGCCGGCACGTCCGGCAACAGCGCGTCCACGGCGGCACGCAGGCGGGACACGGCGGCGCTCATCTCGTCGGAGCGCGCCGGGGCCTCGCCGAGCCAGAACGGCATCGACGGCGGCTGCCCCTGCGCGTCCGCCACGCGCACCACGCCGTTGCCGATGCGCAGGATGCGCCACGACGCGTTGCCGAGCTGGAAGACGTCGCCGGGCAGCGATTCGATGGCGAAATCCTCGTTCAGCGTGCCGATCATCTGGCCTTCGGGCTCGAGCAGCACGCGGTAGTCGAAGACCTCCGGAATCGCGCCGCCGTTCGAGATGGCGATCAGCCGCGTGCCCTTTCTCGGTCTGAGCTTCTTGTCGAGGGCGTCCCGGTGAAGCAGCGCGGCCCGGCGCCCGCGGCGCGTCGCGTAGCCGCGCGCAAGCATGTCGACCGTTTCGGCGAATTCTTCCTTCGTCAGGTGACGATAGGGGTAAGCCGCAGCGCAGAGGCGCAGGAGCGCTGCTTCGTCCCATTCGCCCTCCGCGGCCGTCTCCGCGGCAATCTGCTGCGCAAGCACGTCGAGCGGCTTGTCGGGCACCGTGACGCGGTCGAGCTCGCCCTCGTGCACGGCATGCACCATCGCCGAGCACTCGACCAGATCGTCGCGCGTCAGCGGGAAGATCCTTCCCTTCGGCACGCCTTGCACGCTATGCCCCGAGCGGCCGACGCGCTGAAGGAGCGTGGCGATGCGATGCGGCGAGGAGATCTGGCAGACCAGATCGACGTGGCCGATATCGATGCCCAGCTCGAGGGACGCGGTCGCCACCAGCACTTTGAGCGAGCCGTTCTTCAGGCGGCTTTCTGCGTCCAGCCGGGCTTCCTTGGCCAGGCTGCCGTGATGCGCGGCGACGAATTGCGCGCCGAGCCGCTCCGACAGCTGATGCGCCATGCGCTCGGCGAGCCGCCGCGTATTCACGGTGATGAGCGTCGTGCGATGTGACTGGATGAGCTCCACCAGCCGCTCGTAGTACTCGCCCCAGACCTCGCCCGACATCACCGCCTCGAGCGGCGAGCGCGGCACCTCGACGGCGAGGTCGAGCCGGCGCTTGTGCCCCTTGTCGATCACTTCGCAGGAGCGCCCGGGCGCCAGGTATTGCTTCACGGTCTCGATCGGCTTCTGGGTCGCCGAGAGGCCGATGCGCTGCAGCTTCCGGCCGCACACATGGTCGAGCCGCTCGAGCGAAAGCGCGAGGTGGGCGCCGCGACGCGACTGCAGCACGGCATGGATCTCGTCGACGATCACCACCCGGGCGGTCCGCAGCATGTCGCGCGAGCGCTGCGCCGTGAGCAGGAGGTACAGCGACTCCGGCGTGGTGACGAGGATGTGCGGCGGCGTGCGCAGCATGGCCGCGCGCTCGCTCTGCGGTGTATCGCCGCTGCGTACCGCGGCCGTGATCTTCGCCTGCGACAGGGCCTGGATTTCGCGCCGCGGCACGGCCAGGTTCTTGTGGATGTCGGCCGACAGCGCCTTGAGCGGCGAGACGTAGATGACGCGCACTTCATCGGGCAACCCGTCCTTTTCCAGCGCCTCCCTGACGAGCTCGTCGAGCGAGATCAGGAACGCCGCGAGCGTCTTCCCCGAGCCGGTCGGCGCGGCGATGAGAGTGTCGGCGCGGCTGCGGATGGCGCGCCAGCCTTCGCGCTGGGCTTCGGTGGGCTCGGCGAACCGGCCCTCCCACCATCGGCGCAGGACCGGATGAAAATCAGGAGGTAGCAAGACGCCCATTTTGGCACTAGATTGCGGGATTCATTCATGTTGAGCGCCGCCGAACGCAAGGCCCTGAAGGGGCGAGCGCACAAGCTCGAGCCGGTGGTCATCATCGGCGGCAAAGGCCTCACCGACGAGGTGGTGAAGGAGATCGAGGCCGCGCTGAAAGCCCACGAGCTGATCAAGGTCCGCGCCGCCGGCCTGGAGCGCGCGCAGCGTGTGCCGGCTCTCGAGGAAATTCTTTCCCGCACCGGAGCCGAGCGGGTACAAAGCGTCGGCAAAGTGTTTGTCATCTACAGGAAGAACGATGCAGCTCGATGAGCTCGCAAGGCTGGCGAAGGAGGGCGAGACCGAGACGGTGCTGGTCGCCTTCACCGACCATTACGGCCGGCTGCTGGGCAAGCGCTTCGACGCCGAGATGTTCGTCGAGGAGATCGCGAAGAGCGGCGCGCATGCCTGCGACTACCTCCTGACGGTCGACATGGAGATGGAGCCGGTGCCGGGTTACCGCTTCGCGAACTGGGAGCTCGGGTATGGCGATTTTCACCTGGTCCCCGATCTCGCCACCCTGCGGCAAGCGAGCTGGCTCGAGAAGAGCGCGCTCGTGCTGTGCGACGTGAAGGACGAGAAGACGCACGAGCTGGTGGATGTCGCGCCTCGCTCGATTCTTCGCCGCCAGGTCTCCCAGGGAAAGGAAACGGGCTATGCGGCGTTCGCGGCGACC
>DASQYN010000653.1:0-7108 GCA_035639215.1 Burkholderiales bacterium | reverse complement strand
AAGATTCCAGCACGAGGATTGGCGAGCCCTTCGAGATCTTGTCGCCGACCTTGACCTTCAGCTCCTTCACCACCCCGCCGTCCGGCGAGGGAATCTCCATGGTCGCCTTGTCGGACTCGAGCGTGATGAGCGACTGTTCCTTGGCGACCGCGTCGCCCGGCTTCACCAGCACTTCGATGACTTCCACTTCCTTGAAGTCGCCGATGTCGGGCACGGCGACCGTCCGCGCGCCGCCGTTGGCGGCCTGCGCTCTGGCGGCTTCCTTCTTCGCCGGCGCGGCCTCCTTGCGCGCGGCTTCTTCCTTGGCGTCGAGGACGAGGATCGGCGTGCCCTTCGACACCTTGTCGCCCATCTTCACCTTCAGCTCCTTCACCACGCCGGCCTGCGGTGAGGGAATCTCCATCGTCGCTTTGTCCGACTCCAGCGTGATCAGCGACTGCTCCTTGGTCACCGTGTCCCCCGGCTTGACGAGGACCTCGATGACCTCGACCTCCTTGAAATCGCCGATGTCGGGAACGACGACCTGGCTCATACGGTCGTCGGATCGGGCTTCTCGGGATCGATCCCGTACTTCTTCATCGCGTCGGCGACCGCCTTCGCCTTGCCCTCGCCCTGCTCGGCGAGCGCCTTGAGCGCGGCGATGGCGACGAAGTAGCGGTTCACCTCGAAGAAGTAGCGCAGCTTGGCCCTCGAGTCGGAGCGGCCAAAGCCATCGGTACCGAGCACGCGATAGATCCGATCGCGGGGCACGAACGGCCGGATCTGGTCGGCGAAGGTCTTGATGTAGTCGCTTGCCGCCACCACCGGTCCTGGCCGCTGGCTCAGAAGCTGCGTCACGTACGGTGTCCGCGGTTTGGCCTCCGGGTGCAGCATGTTCCAGCGCTCGGCGGCCATGCCTTCGCGGCGCAGCTCGGTGAAGCTGGTCGCGCTCCAGACGTCGGCCCCCACGCCCCAATCCGACTCGAGAAGCTCCGCGGCGGCGAGCACCTCGCGCAGGATGGTGCCGCTGCCCATGAGCTGGACGCGCAGCTTTGCTTTGGATTTACCCTCTTTAAGTAAATAAGCTCCCTTGATGATGCCTTCCTCGGCCCCCTGTGGCATCGCCGGGTGCTCGTAGTTCTCGTTCATCAGGGTGATGTAGTAGAAGACGTCCTCCTGGTTCGTCACCATGCGGCGCAGGCCGTCGTGGACGATCACCGCCACCTCGTAGCCGTAGGTCGGATCGTAGGAGACGCAATTCGGAATGACCGAGGAAAACACATGCGAGTGGCCGTCTTCGTGCTGCAGGCCTTCGCCGTTCAGCGTGGTGCGCCCGGCCGTCGCGCCGAGCAGGAAGCCGCGCGCGCGCTGGTCTCCGGCGGCCCACGCGAGGTCGCCGACGCGCTGGAAGCCGAACATCGAGTAGAACGTGTAGAACGGCACCATCGCCAGGTTCGAGTGGCTGTACGAGGTCGCCGCGGCGATCCACGAGCAGAACGCGCCCTCCTCGGTGATGCCCTCCTCGAGGATCTGCCCGGACTTGTCCTCGCGGTAGTACATGACCTGGTCGCGGTCGACCGGCTCGTACTTCTGGCCTTCCGAGGAGTAGATGCCGAGCTGGCGGAACATGCCCTCCATGCCGAAGGTGCGCGCCTCGTCAGGCACGATGGGTACGACGTGCTTGCCCAGGTCCTTGTCGCGGATGAGCGCCGTGAGCACGCGCACGAACGCCATGGTGGTGGAGATCTCGCGGCCTTCCCCGGACCCTTTCAATACCTGTTCGAAAGAGCTCAGGGGCGGTATGGCAGGCACCGCATCGGCCTTGCGCCGGCGCTGCGGCAGATAGCCGCCGAGCGCCTTGCGCCGCTCGTGCAGATACTTCATCTCCGGCGAGTCGGCCGGCGGCACGTAGAACGGCAGCTCGTCGAGCTTCTCGTCCGGGATCGGAATGCGCAGCCGGTCGCGCATATCCTTGATGGTCGAGGTGTCGACCTTCTTCAGCTGGTGCGTCGGGTTCTTCGCCTGCCCCTGCTTGCCCAGGCCATAGCCCTTGATCGTCTTGGCGAGGATGACGGTGGGCTGGCCCTTGTGCTTGGCCGCGGCCGCATACGCCGCGTAGATCTTGTGCGGGTCGTGGCCGCCGCGGTTCAGGCGCCAGATGTCCTCGTCGGTCATGCGCGCGACCATCTCGAGCAGCTTCGGGTCCTTGCCGAAGAAGTGCTTGCGCACGAAGGCGCCGTCGTTCGCCTTGTAGTTCTGGTACTCGCCGTCGACCGATTCCTCCATCACGCGCAGCAGGCGCCCCTCGGTGTCGCGCGCAAGCAGCGGATCCCAGTACGAGCCCCAGATCAGCTTGATCACGTTCCAGCCAGAGCCGCGGAACTCGCCTTCCAGCTCCTGGATGATCTTGCCGTTGCCGCGCACCGGCCCATCGAGCCGCTGCAGGTTGCAGTTGACGATGAAGATCAGGTTGTCGAGCTTCTCGCGCGCCGCCATGCTGATCGCGCCGAGCGACTCGGGCTCGTCCATCTCGCCGTCGCCGCAGAACACCCACACCTTGCGGTTCGCCGTCCTGGCGAGGCCGCGCGCCTCCAGGTACTTGAGGAAGCGCGCCATGTAGATCGACTGGATCGGCCCGAGGCCCATCGACACCGTGGGGAACTGCCAGTAGTCCGGCATCAGCCATGGATGTGGATACGAGGAGACGCCTTTGCCGTCGACCTCGCGCCGGAAGCTGAGCAGCTGCTCCTCGGTAAGCCGGCCTTCGAGCAGGCCGCGCGCGTAGACGCCCGGCGAGGAATGTCCCTGGAAGTAGATCAGGTCGCCGCCGTGACCTTCGTGCGGCGCGTGCCAGAAATGGTTCTGGCCGACGCCGAACATGGTTCCCACCGAGGCGAAGCTGGCAATGTGGCCGCCGAGCTCGTCGTCGTTGCGGTTGGCGCGCGCCACCATCACCATCGCGTTCCAGCGGCAGTACGAGCGAATGCGCTCCTCGAGCGCCGCATCGCCGGGCGAGCGCTCCTCGAGCTGCGGCGGAATGGTGTTGATGTAGGCGGTGTTCGCGGAGAACGGGATGTACGCGCCGGAGCGGCGCGCCTTGTCGACGAGACGCTCGAGGAGATAGTGCGCGCGCTCCGGGCCTTCTCTCTCGAGCACCGCCTCGAGCGCGTCCAGCCATTCCTGGGTCTCGAGCGCGTCGGGGTCGTTGGCAGCCGGAAATTGGGGAACGGCAGACATGTGCTTGGGCCTTCGGTAAATGGAGACGTTCGCTGCGCGGGCTCGCTGCGGGGGGGCGCGGCCAAGCTTAACCAGAAAATGTCCTCAATGCTAGACTGCGCCGCCCCTCCGGATGTGATTCGCCATGCCCGCGCAAATCCTCGACGGAAAATCGCTCGCAGCAGAGCTGCGCGCCGACGTAAAGCGCAAGGTGCAGGCGCTTGCGCAGCGCGGCATGCGGCCCGGCGTGGCCGTCGTGCTCGTTGGCGACAATCCCGCGTCGCGCGTCTATGTGCGCAACAAGAGCCGTGCTTGCGACGAGACCGGAATCGCCTCGCGCCAGATCGACCTGCCGGCGACGATCGCCGAGGACCGGCTGATCGCCGAGATCGAGCGGCTGAACGCCGACCCGGCGATCCACGGCATCCTCGTGCAGCTACCGCTGCCGGCGCACCTCGATGTCGCCCGCGTGCAGGCCGCGGTGTCGCCGGACAAGGATGTCGACGGATTCCACGTCGCGAACCTCGGCGCCCTGCTCGCGGGGCGGCCGCGGCTCGTGCCTTGCACACCGGCGGGCGTGATGCGCATGCTCGAGCATGCCGGCATCGGTCTCGCCGGCCGCCACGCGGTGGTCGTCGGCCGCTCGAACATCGTCGGCAAGCCGCTCGCGCTGCTCCTTCTGCAGAGGGACGCCACGGTCACCGTCTGCCACTCCAAGAGCCGCGATCTTGAAAAGCTGGCGCGCAGCGCCGACATACTGGTGGCGGCGGTAGGCCGCGCGAAACTCGTGACCGGGGCGATGGTCAAACCAGGCGCCTGCGTGATCGACGTCGGCATCAACCGCCTGCCCGACGGCAAGCTCGCCGGCGACGTCGACTTTGCTTCCGCCGCCGAAGTGGCCGGCTGGATCACGCCAGTCCCGGGCGGGGTCGGGCCGATGACCATCGCCATGCTGCTCGAGAACTGCCTCAAGGCAATGAATGAACAATCCGCTGCTTGATTTCTCCGGCCTGCCGCGCTTCGGCGAGCTCAAGCCGGAGCATGTGGCTCCCGCCGTCGACCAACTCCTCGCCGCCGGGCGCGCCGCGATCGACGCGGCGATGGCGGCGCCCACGAGCTGGGACAGCTTCGTCGCGCCGCTCGAGGACGCCAACGAGCGCATCGGCCGCGCCTGGGGGCAGGTCGCGCACCTGCACGCCGTGCTCGACAGCCCGGCGCTGCGCGATGCCTACAACGCCAACCTGCCGAAGATCACCCAGTACTGGACCGAGCTCGGGCAGAACCAGCGCCTCTTCGAGAAGTACAAGCAGCTCGCGGCGTCCGCCGAGTTTGCTTCGCTTTCCGCGGCGCGCAAGAAGATCGTCGAGAACGCGCTGCGCGATTTCCGCCTCGGCGGGGCCGAGCTGCCGGCCGCGCAGAAAGCGCGCTACGCCGCGATCCAGGAGGCGCTCGCCGCCGCGGGCGCGAAGTTCTCCGAGAACGTGCTCGATGCAACGAACGCCTTTTCCATCGTCGTCGATGAAAAGCGCACCGCCGGCATTCCGCCCGACGTGCTCGCGGCGGCCCGCGAAGCCGCCGGCAAGGACGGCAAAGAGGGCTGGAAATTCACCCTGCATGCGCCCTCGTATCTGCCGGTGATGCAGTACGCGCACGACCGCGCGCTGCGCGAGACCCTCTACCGAGAAAGCGTGACGCGCGCCTCCGAGTTCGGCAAGCCGGAATGGGACAACACGCCGCTCATCGCGCGCATCGTCGAGCTGCGCCGCGAGCTGGCGCAGCTTCTCGGCTACCGCAGCTACGCCGAGGTCTCGCTCGTGCCGAAGATGGCCGATTCGCCGGAGCAGGTGCTCGCCTTCCTCGACGACCTCGCGCGCCGGGCCCGTCCCTTCGCCGAGAAGGACGTTGCCGAGCTGCGCGGCTTTGCGCGCGAGAAGCTGGCGCTGGAGACGCTCGAGGCCTGGGACGTGGCCTACGCCTCCGAGAAGCTGCGCGTCGAGCGCTATGCCTTCTCCGAGCAGGAGGTGAAGCAGTACTTCCCGGAGGACATCGTCCTCAAGGGCCTGTTCCGTGTTGCGGAAACGCTCTATGCCATCGCCATCCGGCCCTCGCAGGCGCCGGTGTGGCACGAGGACGTGCGCTTCTTCGAGATTCTCGATCGCTCGGGCGCGAGGGTCGGCCGCTTCTACATCGATCTCTACGCGCGCGACACCAAGCGCGGCGGCGCGTGGATGGACGACGCGATCGCTCGCCGGCGCAAGGACGAGCAGGTGCAGACGCCAGTCGCGTACCTGACGTGCAACTTCTCGCATCCGGTCGGCGGCAAGCCCGCCCTCTTCACCCACGACGAGGTGCTGACGCTGTTCCACGAGTTCGGCCACGGCCTGCACCATCTCCTCACCCGCGTCGACGAGCTCGGCGTCTCCGGCATCAGCGGCGTCGAGTGGGACGCAGTGGAGCTGCCCAGCCAGTTCATGGAGAACTTCGCCTGGGAATGGGACGTGCTGCGCCACATGACGCGGCACGTCGAGAGCGGAGCGGCGCTGCCGCGCGAGCTGTTCGACAAGATGGTGGCGGCGAAGAACTTCCAGAGCGGCCTTGCCATGCTGCGCCAGATCGAGTTCGCGCTCTTCGACATGCATCTGCACTACGACTTCGACCCGGCCTCCGGCCGCACCGCGCTCGAGCTGCTGCGGCACGTGAGGGATAAGGTCGCCGTCCTGAAGCCGCCGGCATACAACCGCTTCCTCAACAACTTTTCGCACATCTTCGCCGGCGGCTATGCCGCCGGGTACTACAGCTACAAGTGGGCGGAGGTGCTTTCCGCCGATGCGTACAGCGCCTTCGAAGAGATCGGTGCCACCCGGGGCATTCTCGATCCTCTGACCGGGGAGCGCTTCCGCGACGAGATCCTGGCGGTCGGCGGCAGCCGGCCGGCCGCCGAGTCGTTCCGCGCTTTCCGCGGGCGCGCGCCCACCGTGGATGCGCTGCTTCGCCACAACGGCATGAGCACCGCCTAGGTGCGCATCGCTACCTGGAACGTCAACTCCCTCAAAATCCGGCTCGTGCACCTGGTCGACTGGCTCGCCGATGCGCGGCCCGACGTGGTGTGCCTCCAGGAAACCAAGATCGAGGACGACAAGTTTCCGGCCGCCGAGCTGCGCGAGGCGGGCTATCACGCGGTGTACTGCGGCCAGAAGGCCTACAACGGCGTCGCCATCCTCTCGCGCTCGCCGATCGACGCGCTCGCGCACGGGATCGCGGGGTTCGCCGACGATCCGAAGCGAGTCATCTCGGCGACGATCGAGGGCCTGCGCTTCGTCTGCCTGTACGCGCCGAACGGCCAAGCGCCGGGCACCGACAAGTACGCCTACAAGCTGCGCTGGTACACGGAGCTCGTGCGCTGGCTGCGCGAGGAGCTCGCCAAGCACCCGAAGCTCGCTGTCCTCGGCGACCTGAACGTCGCGCCGGAAGACCGGGACGTGCACGATCCGAAGCGCTGGGAAGGCCAGATCCACGTCTCCGCTCCGGAGCGTGAAGCGCTCGCAGGCGTGGCGCAGGTCGGGCTGGTCGATGCGTTCCGGCTTTTCGAGCAGCCGGAGCGGCTTTACTCCTGGTGGGACTACCGCCTCGCGGCGTTCCAGCGGAACTGGGGCTTGCGCATCGACCTCATCCTGCTCTCGCGCGAGCTCGCCGCGCGCTGCACCGCCTGCACCATCGACAAGGCGCCGCGCAAGCGCGAGCGGCCTTCGGATCACGCCCCTGTATTGGCGGATCTAAACCTTTAGCTTGCGGACCTGAGCTGAGGGACGACTTCCCGGGCAAAAAGCCTCATCGAGCGCTCGACTAGCCCGGGCTCGAGCGCCCCGAAGTTGTGCAGCGTGGCGAGGTGGCGAATCCCCATGTCCTGCAGCTC
>DASQYN010000652.1:0-6249 GCA_035639215.1 Burkholderiales bacterium | reverse complement strand
CCTGGCTCGACATGTAGAGCATGCCCTCCACGCCGTTGATGCTCTCCTCGAGCGGCGTGGCGACGGTCGCGGCGATCACCTTCGGGTTGGCGCCGGGATAGTCCGCCCGTACTACCACGGACGGCGGCACGACCTCGGGGTACTCCGATACCGGCAGGAAGCGCAGCGCGATCAGCCCGCCGAGGAAGGCCAGCACCGAGAGCACGCCGGCGAAGATGGGGCGATCGATGAAGAAGCGCGACAGGTTCACGAGGGATCCCTCGGCGCGAGCAGCACGCCAGGTCGCACGCGCTGCAGGCCGTTGACGACGATGCGCTCGCCCGCCTTGAGGCCGGCGGCGACGATGCGCTGCCCGTCCACGGTGCCGCCGAGCTTGACCTCGCGCCACTTGGCCTTGTTGTCCACGCCGACCACGATGACGTAGCGCTTGTCCTGGTCGGTTCCGATCGCGCGCTCGCCGACGAGCAGCGCCGCCTCCGGATGCGCGCGGCCCAGACGCAGCGTCACGTACTGCCCGGGCATGAGGCTGCCGTCGCGGTTGTCGAACACCGCGCGCACGCGTACCGTGCCGCTCTTCGTGTTGACCTGGTTGTCGATCAGCTGCAGCCGGCCGGAGAGCCGGCGCCCGCCGTTCGTGACGGTCACCGCCTCGACCGGCGCGCTCTTCCACTCCTTCATCACCTCGAACACCGTGTGCTCGTCGGCGTCGAAGCTGGCATAGATCGGGTCGACCGAGACCAGCGTAGTGAGCACCGGCGCGCCGGGCCCGGCGGCGACCAGGTTGCCGACGGTCACTTCCAGCTTGCCGACGCGGCCGGAGACCGGCGCGCGCACTTCGGTGTAGCTCAGGTTGAGACGCGCCGAGGTCAGGGCCGCCTGCGCCGCGCGCAAGTTCGCGTCTGCTTCCCGTTCGCCGTTGACGCGCTCGTCGAGCTCGCGCTGGGCGATCGCGTTCTCCGCCCACAGCCGCTTCGCCCGCTCGCCTTCGCTTTTCGCATAGGCGAGGCGAGCCTGCGCCGCGACGACCTGCGCCTGCGCGCGCTCCACCTCGGCGGCGTACGGAGCCGGGTCGATGCGCACCAGCAGCTCGCCCGCGCGTACGAGCGCGCCTTCCGTGAAGTGCACCGATTTCACCTGGCCGGCGACGCGCGAGCGCACGTCGACGCGTTGCACCGCCTCGAGGCGCCCGGAGAACTCCTGCCAGGTTCTCACCTCGCGCGCCACGACGGTCGCCACGGGCACCGGCATCGCCTGCGGCTGCATCGCCGCAGGTTTGGTTTCCGCGCTGGAGGAGCGCAGGTAGAGCGCGCTGCCGGAGAGCACGCCGAGGGCGGCGAGCGTCGCTGCGATCATTGGAATACGTTTCATGCGAGGAACCTCCTGTCGGGCGACAGGATGTGCGGCGGGCGCGACGGCGGCGTTACCTTGCGGCGCCGTTCAGGTTACAGGCGTAACCCCTTCGGGAATGCTCGTGAAACAGACCGCCGGCAGAGTTCAGTTCAGCCATGAAACCCTCGCTCGACATCCTCGATCGGGCCGGCCGCGAGCGGACAGGAGCGTTCGTCGCGGCGCGGATGGGCGCGCTGTTCGAGAAGCTGCCGCTGGTTTGTGGCTTCTCGGTGTCGCAGGACCTCGCCGTGGTCGACCTGGTGTGGCACGCCTGGCCCGGCTACACGCCGAGCGCCCAGCTTTACCTCGACGTCGCCGAGGCCATCGGCGAGCTTCTCGACGAACGCCCCTTGGCGGCCGAGCTGCTGCGCGGCCGCACCTTCGCCCGCACGCTGCATTAGCCGAAGAAAAAAACCTCCCGGCATCCGGGCTCCCTCGGTAGGGAGGGGAGGAGGAGCCCGGTACTGCTGCCGGGAGGCCGTAGCGCTGCTATTGATGGAAAACGAGTGTGGGCCTCGCCCGTTTCACTCCGGTATCGCCATCGGTTACAGGCGTAACACTCGCCGCTTCGACAATGGGGTCGATGTCGGCGCGGCGCAGGCCGATGTCCTGCAACGTGCGGTCGCTCAGCGCATGGAGCTCGCGCCGGGCGCGCTCCGCGCGCCAGCGCGAGCGCATGCGCCGGAAGATACTGGCGAGGCTATTCATGGGTTCTTTCGGTTTGAGCATGGCGGGATGATGCCGCTCGGCTGCGGCGAGGCGGTTACCGCGCCTCGCCCGCCCATTACAGGTGAAACGTCAGCGCGATGCCTGGACGCCGAACTCCGGGCCGTCCAGCGGACGGACTTCGCACTCGATGTCCCATTCGTCGCCGTGGACGCGAAGGAAGCGCTGGGTGAGCTCGATCGCCTGCTTCATCGAGCTCGCCTCGAGGACCGCATAGCCGCCGATGACTTCCTTGCTCTCCGTGAACGGTCCGTCCACGGTCGACAGGCGGCCGGCGCGCAGCCGTACCCGGGCGCCCTCGGCCGTCGGGCGAAGCCCGGCGGTGCTGATCAGCACCTTCTCGCGGGTCATCTCCTCGATCAGCCTGCCCATGTCCTGCATGAGCTGCTCGCTCGGCGCCTGGCCGCGCTTCTCGTCGATCCGGATCAGCGACAGAAATCGCATCTTCTTCTCCTAAAATTCGCTAGTCGAACGAGCGGCGGGGAAATCGACAGGATCAGGCGTGCTTCAGCACGCGCGCCAGGGCGGCGGCGATCTCGCGCGACTGCACCGGCTTCTTCAGGACCTCGGTAATGCCGGCGCCCAGCGCGCGCTCGTTCAGCATCGGCCCGGTGTAGCCGCTCACCAGGACGATCGGCAGGTCGGCGCGGCGGTGCCGCAGCTGGCGGGCGAGCTGCGTGCCGCTCAGGCCCGGCATGACCTCGTCGGCGATCACCGCGTCGAAGTGTCCCGCGTCGAACGCGGCGAGCGCCGCGGCGCCGTCGGCGCAGCCCACCGCTTCGTAGCCGATGCGCTTCAGCGCCTCGGAGGTGACGGCGACGAGCGCCTGCTCGTCGTCGACGACCAACACGCGCTCGCCGCGGCCTTTGGCGAGCGGCGCCGCGGCCGTGCCCTCGGCGGCGAGCGGCGAATCGACGCGCGGCAGGTAGATCGCGAACGAGCTGCCGCGTCCCGGCGCGCTCGCCACGTCGATCGCACCGCCGGAATCGGTGACGATGCCGTAGACCAGCGCGAGGCCGAGCCCGGTGCCCCTGCCGACCTCCTTGGTGGTGAAGAACGGCTCGAAGATGCGCCCGAGGGTCGCCTCGTCCATGCCGCTGCCCGTGTCTTCCACAGTGAGCTGCGCGTAGCTGCCCGCCTGCAGCGTCGAGTGGCTGAGCACGCGCTCGGCCGTGATGTCGGCGCGCTCCAGCCGGATGCGCAGCATGCCGCGCTCACCCATCGCGTGGACCGCGTTGGTGCAAAGGTTCATCGCCACCTGGTGGAGCTGTGTCGGGTCGCCGACCACGTGCAGCGGTGCGTCCGGCAGCTGCGCCTGCAGGTCGATCGTCGCGGGCAGCGAGCCGCGCACCAGCTCGAGCGTCTCCGCGGCGATGGCGCCGAGCTCGACCGGCTGGCGCTGGCCGCGCTGGCTGCGGCTGTAAGAGAGGATCTGCTGGACCAGGCCGCTCGCGCGGCTCGCCCCCGTAAGAACGTTGTCGGCATAGCGCTTGAGCGGCGAGCCGGCCGGCGCGTTCTCCGCCAGCATCTCGGCGTAGCCGAGGATGCCGCCGAGGATGTTGTTGAAATCGTGCGCAATACCGCCGGCGAGGCGGCCGACCGCCTCCATCTTCTCCGCCTGGCGCAGGCGGCTCTCGAGCCGCGAGCGCTCGGCCTCGGCCTGCTTGCGCTCGCTGATGTCGCGGAAATTGAACACCACCGCGCGCACGCTCGGCTCCTCTAGGAGGTTCTTGCGCGTGAGCTCGATCCAGCGCCACGAGCCGTCCTTGTGCAGCACGCGCACCTCGTCGACCGCCACCTTGCCCGGAGAGCGCAGCAGCTCCTCGCGCAAGCGCAGGGCGGTCTCCACGGTGTCAGGGTGGATGAGCGCCATTACCTCGCGGCCGCGCAGGTCCTCCAGGGTGTAGCCGAGGACGCGCTCGATGGCCGGGCTCGCATAGTAGATGCCGCCCGCGAGCGGGCGCGAAAGGATCAGCGCGTCGGAGCTGTGCTCGATCATCGCCTGGTAGCGCCGCCAGTTGCTCGCGAGGGCCCGCTCGCGCCGTGCGAGCCCCCAGGCGGCGAGGCCGATCAGCGCGAGCATCGCGGTGGAGGTGAGAAGCGTGCGGTCGAAGATCAGCCACGCTTCGGCGCGCCAGGGCGCGAACACGGCGTGCTCGTTGGCGCCGCTGCCCACGATGAGCGGGAAGCCGCGCACCGCCGAGGCGCTGAGCAGCACCCGCTCGCCGGTGATCGGGCTCTGCGTCCAGCCCTCGAAGCGCCCGTGCGAGCGTATGGCGGCGATGATGGCGCCGCCGGCGTACTTGTGCGCGCGCACGTTGCCTGGGTCGGGCACCCGGCTCATCAGCACGCCGCCGTCGCTGAGGAGCGAGATGAATCCGCCCTCGCCGAGATCGATGGCGCGGTAGAGCCGGTCGAAGCTTTCCACCTGGATCGCCGCGGCGACGACGCCGCCGAAGCGGCCCCCCGGCCCGGCGAGGCGGCGCGAAAGGAGAAAGCGCCACTCCTGACCCTGCGCGCCGCCTTGGCGCGGCGCGCCGAGACGCAGCGCCGGCGCGCTGCCGTCGCGGTGCTCGGCGAAGAACGGCTGAGCCTGCAGCTCGGCGTCGGCGACGGCGATCGCGCCGGTGCGCGCGAGCACGCGGCCGTCCCGGTCGAGAACGAAGAACGCCGCGACCTGCGGCACGTGAACGAGCTCCTCGCCGAGCCGCGGCAGCTCGCCGGCCACCGCGCGCGCATCGCCCGCCCGCACCGCGTCGCGCAGGATCACGTCGACAGCCTCGAGTGACGCCGCGGTCTGCTCCGCCAGCAGGCGCGTCAGGTTGGAGAAATCGCGCCCGGCGCGCCGCTCGACGCGCTCGCGCGCCGTGCGCGCATCCCAGACCGCGGCCGCGATATTGATCGCGACGAGCACCAGGCCGAGCGCGATCAGGGCGCTGCCGAGCGGGATGCGGGAGAAGCCGGACCGGGCGCGCCGCGGCGCCATCACGCCTTGCTGTGGCGCCATCGTCCTTGCTGTCCTTCCTATTTGTCCGGAGGGCCGATCAGCTCGGCCACCGCGCCGAGCAGCTCGGCGCGCTTAACCGGCTTGGCGAGCGCCCGCGCGGCACCCGCACGCACCGCGTCCTGCGCGCTGCAGCCCTGGCCGGAGCCGAAATGTCCGGACACCGCGATAAGCTGGAGCGAAGGATTGTGCTGGCGCATCCAGCGGATCGCCTCGGCGCCGCAGGGGCCGGGCATCCACATGTCGCTCACGACGAGCGCCGGGCCGCGCTCGAGCTCGATGCTGGCGGCGCGGCAGCTCGCCGCCTTGCGCACGCTGTAGCCCGCGGCCTCCAGCCAGTCGGCGATCAGGTCGCGCATGATCGCATCGTCGTCGATGACGAGGATCCCGCCGTTTCGCTGCCGTGCGTCGCTCAAGCCGCCGATTCCACAGGATGGCAATTGCGTGTAATTTACAGGCAAAGGCGCGCCGCGTTACACCTGTAACGCGCTGCTGCAGCGCGCCGTTAGATTTGCACCGCCGTGAGCGCTCCCGTGACTGCGAGTTCGTCCGCGCATGAATTTCCCCAGGCAGGACTGCCGCACGTCCTCGCGGTCGACGACGACCCCGTCATCCGCAACCTGATCAGCGACTACCTGACCACCCACGAGATGCGCGTCACCACCGTCGGCGACGGCCGCGCCATGCAGGCGGTGCTGGAGGAGCAGGTGGTCGACCTCATCGTGCTCGACCTGCGCCTGCCGGGCGAGGACGGGATGGCGCTCGCGCGCCGCCTGCGCGACGACTCGGCAATCCCCATCATCATGCTCACCGGCCGTATCGAGGAGGCCGACCGCGTGATGGGGCTCGAGCTCGGCGCCGACGATTACCTCACCAAGCCGTTCAGCCCTCGCGAGCTGCTGGCGCGCATCCGCACCATCCTGCGGCGCCGGCGCGCCGAGGTGCGCCAGGGACGGCCGGACGGCATCCGCGCCTACCGCTTCGACGGCTGGGAGCTCAACCTCAACACCCGGCGGCTGACCGCCGCCGACGGGCGCGGCGTGCCGCTCAGCATCGGCGAGTTCAGCCTGCTGGTGGTGCTGCTCGGCGCGCCCCAGCGCATCCTCAGTCGCGACCAGCTGCTCGACCTT
>DASQYN010000651.1:0-8151 GCA_035639215.1 Burkholderiales bacterium | reverse complement strand
GCCCTCGCGCCACTCGAAGCGCTGCGGCTCCTCGCCCTCAGGCCACATCAGGCTGAAGCCCTCGCCCGAGAGGATGATGACGTGCGCGCCGGGCCCGTGTGCGTGCGCCTTCTTGTAGGTGCCGATCGGGAACTGCGAGATGTGGCTGTTCATCGAGCCCTTCGCCATGGAGAAGCGCGTATGGCCGCCGCCCGCGCCGCGCTCCTTGGCGGCGAAGAGCGGCAGGTTGATCGCGTCGGCGACGAAGTTGGTGTCGAGCAGCAGGCCCTTCTGCTCGCCCTTGTTGGCGAAGTACTCCGGCTCGCCGTCGAACCGATCCTTGAAGTCGTGGCTGCAGTTGAAGACGAAGTCGAGGTCGCCGAAGGCGTTGATCACCACCGGGGCGTTGGTCACCGCGACGTAGCGCGCCGGCTTCTCGCCCGAGCCGTTGAAGTGCTGGTGCCGGCAGTTGAGCGGGATGGCGAAGATCGCCCCCGCCTTCCACTCGAAGCTGATCCGCTTGCCCGCGTCGTTCCATACCGCGGTCGAGCCGCGGCCGTCGAGCACGTAGATCATCTCCTCGTAGAGCTGGCGATGCGGCGCGAGGCTGCCGCCGGGCGGGATCTCGCACACGTAGCAGTCGTTCGAGGTGCGCGAGGCGTCGTGGTTGAGGAACACCGCGGCGCCGCCGCGTCGCGCCCAGGGCTTGAGCGCGACGGTGTGCAGGTCCGGCACGTAGAACGAGCTGATGATGTCCAGCCCCTCGCCCTTCACCCAGCGCGTGTAGGGCGTCTCTTTCTCGGTGGCGAACTTCTTCGCCAGGTCTTCGGAAACGGTGGCGGTCTTCATTCGTCGTGGTTGAAGTTGGTCTCGAGGTTTCTCGGCTTGTACCCCTCGCCCGCCGGGGTGGCGGCTTCCTTCGGCCGCGGGATCACGGTCTGCTGGAAGAGCATGTTCATGAAGATGATGAGCGGCTTCGGCTTCATCACCAGCGCGCGCGCCGGCCTGTCGGGATCGGCGTTGAAGTGCTGGTGCACGCAGTTCATGTGCACGATCGCCACGTCGCCCGCCTTCCAGTCGTAGCGGACCCCGTCGTGCACCTCATAGCCGGTGCCGTCGAGGATGTAGAACGCCGCCTCGTTCACATGTCCGTGCTTCTGCGTGCGCCCGCCCGGCGCGTACTCCTCCAGGTGGATGTGCAGCGTCTGGCCGAGGCCGTCGACCGGCTCGACGAAATGCTTGGAGAAGGACTGCGGGCCATCGTTGAACGTCAGGTCGCGGCCCTTGATGACCCGCGGCAGCGAGCGCAGCCGCGCCAGCTCGTCCTTCAGGCTGTACTGCCCCTGGATGCCGCGGACGAAGACGCGGTCCTTCTTGCTGCTGTAGTGGCTCTCTTTGCCCATGTCGCGATTCTATTCCTGGCTAGTCCTTCTCTCTTCGTATGGCCTGGCCCTTCAAAAAGAGTTCCGACCAGCGCTTCTCCCACTTGTCGGCCTCGTCGATCACCACCACCGGGTCGATCATCTGGTAGGGGAAGTCGTTCAGGTTGGAGTCCACCTTGTTGCTGGCCGGCACGCGCTTCACTTTCTTGATGAGCTGCTGGCCCTCGAGCGAGAGCATGTAATCGACGAACAGCAGCGCCGCGTTCGGGTGCGCCGCCTGCTTCGCCACCGCCACGCCGTTCGGCCGGCCGAAGGTCGGCTCGAGCGGCTTCCAGTCGATGGGCGCGCCCTTCGCCTTCAGGCGCTCGGCGTTGTGGTTGTAGATGTCCAGGGCGAGCGGCACCTCGCCGGAAGCCACGAGCTCCGCCATCAGCGTGTGGCCGGTGCGCACCTGCGGCTTCATGTCGGCGAGCTTCCGGAAGAACGCCATGCCCTTCTCCTCGCCCATCGCGTGGACCAGCGAGCCGAACCAGTCGGTGTCGCTCGCCTCGATGCCGATGCGCCCCACCCACTTGGGATCGAGCAGGTCGGCATAGGACTTCGGCACGTCGGCCGGCTTCACCAGGCTGGTGTTGTAGCCGATGGTGAAGAAGTTGAATCGGTCGGCCACGTAGGCGCCGTTCTTCGGGAACGCGCCCGGCGGCATGTTGGCCGCCTGCGGGGAGTAGAACCGGTCGAGCAGCCCCTCGCGCCACATCTGCTCGAGCTCCGGCCCGTTCAGCTCGAACGAATCCACCGAGAAGCGCCCGGCGCGGAACTCGGTCACCGCGCGCTGCAGCACCTTCTCGCTAGAAGAGCGCCAGAGCTCGACCTTCACGCCGTACTTCTTCTCGAACGCCTCGCTGATCGGCACCGAGTCCTTGGTGTTGAGGGAGGTATAGACGACGACTTTCCCCTCCTTCTTCGCGCCGGCCAGCACTTTGGCGTCGCGGTCGGCGCCCTTGTACAGATAGAGGGCCGCGTGGGGCCCCGGCTTGCCCTGCGCCAACACCAAGGTCGGCGCGAGCAAGGAAGCGATTACAAGACTGCGCAGCATGGTCAATCCTCCTCCAGAAACGGGAACGGGCGCCGTAGCGCCCGTTCTCCGACCGCTTATGAATTTCCTAGAACCGATACGCCATGCCGAGCGCGGCCTGCGTCACGTCCGCGCCGCGCGCCGGGCTCGATGCCGCACAGTTGTCGTAACGGGCTGAATCGCCGTTTTTCAGCTCAGCGACGAGCGCATAAAGGAACGTTTGCTTGTCGAGGTCGTAGGCGACGCCGCCGCCGATCAGATCGCCCGTCAGGCCGGTGGTGCTGCAATCACCAACAGTCAGCTTGCACGAGCCTTCGCTGCCGTGCACCCACTCGATCGCGGTGCGCCAGGGGCCGCCCCACTTCGATTCCACGCTGATTGCCCATGTCACGTGCTCGTATTCCTTGAACTTTGCCCCAGCGGCCTGCCCGGTTTCCGAATACTTCAGCCGAGCGAGGTCACCGCCGACGGTGTGATTGCCGAACTTGTAGGACGCGCTGAGTCGCATGCCGGTGTCGCGGGAATGCGCGCCTGCGGCCGCCACGAAGCTGCTGCCAGACCCCGTGCCGTTGCGCAGCGCCGAGGCGCCGACGTTGGAGGACCCGCCGAAGCGATCGCGGTGAAGCTCGTATTGCGCGGAGAGATAGAGCGGCCCCGCTTCGTACTTCACGCCGGTCGACCATAAATCGGCATTCAGGGTATTCCCGACATCATTCTTCGTTTCGTCCGGAGCGTATTGCAGGCCGGCCTGGAAGCCGCTGAACTCCGGCGTCTGGTACTGGATGGTGTTCGCGGCACGCTCATGGAAACGGGCCGTGCTGCTGTTACCGATGCCGATCTGAGAGAGAACATTGCTCGGCGAGATGAAGTTGCCGCTGGTCAGCCCGAAGATCGACTCGACCTGCCCATACTCCTTGTAGATCGTGTCCATGTGGCCGAGCTTCACCGTGCCGAAACCACCGGACAGTCCGAGGAACGAGTTGCGGTTCGAGAACGTGGAGTCGACGCCCGTATCGATCTCGATCGACTGCTCGAGTTGCCAAATGCCCTTCAGCCCGGTGCTGCCGAGGTTTCTCTCGCCGCGGAAGCCGAGATAAGAGTTTTGGGAGTCGACGGCGAGGCGACTTCCCGGCGTTTGCACCGCGGCTCCGGTCAACGTGCCAGTCGTGGACACCAGGGTGGAAACCGACGTACCGGGCTGCGTTGCGTTCTTGCTTTCCGCCCAAATGAACTGCGGATAGAGCTTGCCGTAGATCTGCATCGTGCCGAGCGACTCGTTGCCGAACACGATCTGCGCCTGGGCCGCGGGCGCTGCGCATAGCGCGCCGACGGCGATCGCCAATGCCTTCTTCTTCATCCCTCCTCCTCTTTCCTCTTGGTGAGCGGTGGTGAAGTTCCGCTATATGGAACCGCTTCTTCTTTAGCGGAACGCGTGCGAGAACGCTACTAGCGTGCCTCGTGTGCTGTCAAGGCTCGTCAGCTTCCGTACTCGTCGAGCTTGTAGCGGCGTGGCTTTAAGGCACGGCAGAGCTCACGGTTGAGCCCGGCCTGCGGCAGCTTGAGGCCGCATTCGCCGGCCATCTCGGCCACGATAGCCATGTCATCTTCCGCCCAAGCCATCGTCTGCGTGCCCCATTTCGCGAGCGCGTCGTTGGCCGCGCTCGAGAGAAGCAGCGCTTGGCGCAGCTTCTCGACGTCCAGCCCGTAGCGGCTCGCGAGCGCAAGCGCCTCATGGTCGGCGACCAGGCAGGCCCAGAGGACCAGGTTGTTCGCCGCCTTCGCTACCTGCGCCGAGCCGACGCCGCCGCTATGCACCACGTCGCTGGAATACGCGCGCAGCACCGGCGTCAGGCGCTCGACCACCGGCGCCGGCCCGCCGACGAAGGAAAGCAGCGTCCCCTGGTCCGCCGCCCTCCCGCCGCGGCATACCGTGGAATCGACCAGCGAGAAGCCGCGCGCTTCGGCTTCCTTGGCGAGCTGCTGCACGGTGCGCGGATGCACCGTGCTCAGCACGGCGACGATGGCACCGTTCTTCGGTTTCATCGCCGAAAAAAGCTCGCGCAGCTCGCGGTCGTAGCCGACGCAGACAAGCATCAGCGTTGCCTCGTTCACCAAGGCTTCGAGGCTCGGTGACCAGAGCGCGCCGCGCGATTCGACCTCGGCGCGCTTCGCGGCGTTGATGTCGGTGGCGAAAACCTGGAACCCCTTCTTGGCCAGGTGGCCGATGATGGGCAGGCCCATGCGGCCTGCGCCGATCACTCCGATGGTCTCGTTCATCGCTTTTGCGTCACGGTGTCTATGAGCGCGGGCTGGCCGGCCTTCACCTTGGCGATGGCCCGCTGCAAGGCGGCGGCGACGTCCGCGGGCTTGTCGATCGGCCCCTCGGCGTACCAGCCCATCGAGCGCGCGAGCGAGGCGAAGTCGGGCGCCGGGTCGTCCATGTCCATGCCGATGTAGGCGCGCTCGACCGGCGTGCCGCGCAGCCTTGCCATGCGGATCTGGTGCTCCCAGTCGTTGTAGTAGGCGCGGTTGTTGTACATGACGACGAGGAAAGGAATACGGTGCTTCGCCGCGACCCACAGCGCACCGGCGTCGAACATCAGGTCGCCGTCGGGCTGGATGTCGACCACCAGGCGCCCGCTGCCGCGGTGCGCAAGCGCGACGCCGAGCGAGAGGCCGATCTGCGTCGCCGTGCCGAGCGACTTGCCGGGATGGCGATAGGGCCGGTCGAAGTCCCAGAGCTTGCGCGTCCAGTCTTCCAGGGTGTTGGCGGTGAGCACCCAGTCCTCGCCCTTGATCGCCTGCCAGAGCTCCGAGGCGAGGCGGCCGAGCGTGATCGGGCTTTCGTCCCAGTGCGCTTTCGCCTGCTCGGCCCAGCGCAGCCGCACGGCCTGGTTCTTTTCGGTGAGCGCGTCGATGCGCTCGGCCCGCTTTCCGGCGTCGAGCTTGCCCTTGAGAAGCCGGGTGAGCGCCGGAATGGCGAGCGTCGTGTCGGCGAGCACGCGCAGGTCGGCGTGCGCGAGCCGCTGGTAGTCCATCGCCCAGCTCGAGAGCTCGAGGTCGCCGAAGCCGATGTCGATCCACTTGCAGCCCGGCGGCACGATCGAAGTCACCTCGCGCGTGGTGCTGACGAGCTCGGTCGTCGCTCGCTCCCAGTCGCGCGTGTCGAGGCAGAGCACGAGGTCCGCATCGCGGAAGACGTCCTTCACCATGCTGAAGTTGAGCGGATGGCGGCTCGGGAAGTTGAGCCGGCTCCCGACGTCGTAAACGGGCACGGCGAGCGTCTCCGCGAGCTCGACGAGCGCATGGAAGCCTTCCGGATCGCGGCCGACGTATTCGGCGAGGATCACCGGCCGCTCCGCCTTCAGCAGGAGCTCCGAGATCTGGAACAGTGCGTGAGGATCGGGCGCGAGGCGGCTCGGCACCTTCGCCGCGCCCGCCGGCGGCAGCGCGACGAGATGGTCGAGCGGCTGCTCCTGGAGCCACGCGTCGTAGCACATGTAGATCGGCCCGCGCGGCTCGGTCATCATCACGCCGTAGGCGCGCGCAAAGGCTTCCGGCACGCCGCCGATCGCAGTCGGCTGGTAGTCCCACTTCGTGTAGGCGCGCACCGCCTCGCCCTGAACCTGCGCGGTGTGAATCCAGTCGATGCGCGGCCGGCGCTTGGTCTCGTCCATCGGCCCGGTCGCGCCGATGATGAAGACGGGCGCGCGGTCCGCGTAGGCGTAGTAGACCGCCATGTTGGCGTGCAGCAGCCCGACGAGGTTGTGCAGGATCGCGACCATCGGCCGTCCGCTCGCCTTGGCGTAGCCGTGCGCGATCTGCACCGCGGTCTCCTCGTGCTGGCAGAGCATCATCACCGGCCGGTTGCCGCCGTAATTGACGATCGAGTCGTGCAGGCCGCGGTACGAGGCGCCCGGATTGAGCGCCGCGTAAGGCAGCTCGTAGGCATGCAGCAGGTCGACGATCACGTCCGACGCCCAGCGGCGCTGGGTCATGCTCTGTCTCCTTTCAGGGCAACGCACTTCTCCGCGTCGATGCGCACGAAGATCGGCTCGCCCAAGCGGGTGCGCAGCGACGGATGAGCGCGCGAATGCAGCGGCCGGCCGCCGACCACGACGCGGAAGTCGGAGCTCTCGCCGAGGAACACCTTCTGATCGACGGTTCCCTCCCAGACGTTGCCGCCTTCCGGGCGGGACTCGGAGAGATACACGTCCTCGGGCCGGACCGACAGCATCACCTTGTCGCCGGCGGCGAGGCCGTCGCCGTGCGCTCGCAGCTCGCCGAAATCGCAGGCCACGCGGTAGAACCCAGATGCTCCGTCGCTAGCGCGCACCGTGCCGGGCACGAAGTTGGTGTTGCCGATGAATTCCGCGACGAACGGCGTCGCCGGACGCTCGTACACCTCGCGCGGCGTGCCGATCTGCTCGATGCGGCCGCGGTTCATGACCGCGACGGCGTGCGAAAGCGCGAGCGCCTCGCTCTGGTCGTGCGTCACGTAGACCGTGGTGATGCCGAGCTCGCGCTGCAGGCGCTTCAGCTCGAAGCGCATGCGCTCGCGCAGCTTGGCGTCGAGGTTGGAGAGCGGCTCGTCGAGCAACAGCAGACGCGGCTCCATGACGAGCGCTCGCGCGAGCGCGAGGCGCTGCTGCTGGCCGCCCGAGAGCCGGGTCGCCTCCCGATCGGAGAGCTGCGCCAGATCGACCACCTCGAGAACGCGGAAGACTCTGGTCTTTATGTCTTTTGAACTGATTCTTCGTCGTGAAACACGCAATGGAAAGGCTGCGTTTTCGAAAACCGTCATGTGCGGCCAGATGGCGTAGGACTGGAACACCATGCCGAGGCCGCGCCGGTTGGGCGGCACGAACACCTTCTTCGCCGAAGAATAGAGCAGCTCGCCGTCGACCGCGATCTCGCCCTTGCGCGGGCGCTCGAGGCCGGCGATCGAGCGCAGCGTGGTGGTCTTGCCGCAGCCGCTCGGGCCGAGCAGCGTGAAGAGCTTGCCCTTCGGCACCTCGAAGCTCACCTCGTCGGCGGCGCGCACCGCCTGGCCGCGCTCGCCGGGATAGTCGGTGCAAAGGCCGGAAACCGTGAGCATCAGAGCTCCCGCATGCCGAAGCGCCGGCCGAGCCACTGCGCGGCGAGCACCAGCACGAACAGGCCCAGGATGAACATCACGCCGAGGGCGGAGAGCTCGACATACTGGCCGTTCTCCCACAGCTCCCAGACGACGATCGACAGCACCTCGTTGCCCGGGCTGTAGAGCAGGATCGAGCTCGAGAGCTCGCGCACCGAGAGCAGCAGGATGTAGATCCAGCCCGCGACGAGGCCGGGCTTGAGGAGCGGCAGCACGATGCGCCAGAAAGTCGTCGCCCAGGTGGCGCCGCTCATCGCCGCCGACTCCTCGAGCTCCTTGTGGATCTGCAGCATCGAGGTGGTGTTGTAGCGCAGGCCGTAGGGCATGAAGCGCGTCACGTAGGCGATGAGCATGATCCAGATCGTGCCGTACACGCCGATCGGCATATAGAGGTAGAGCACCATGAGCGAGAGCCCGAGCACTATTCCCGGGAACACCATCGGCAGCGAGGCGACGTTGTAGAGCAGCCAGCGCCCGGGGAGCCTGGTCTTCACCACGATCCAGCAGATGACCGAGGAGACGAGCATGATCAGGGTCGCGCTGCCGACGCCGAGCAGCAGGCTGTTCCAGACCGCATC
>DASQYN010000650.1:0-8393 GCA_035639215.1 Burkholderiales bacterium | reverse complement strand
CGATGCGCAGCGCCAGCGGATGCTCGGCAGCGACGGCGTCTGGGCGATCGCCCGGGTCACGGCGAGCGAGCTGGCGGCCGCGGCGGCGCCGGTCAGGGATTTGCGACGACTCATTGTTTTCTCCTCCTCCTTAGTGAAATTGCTCAGGTCTGGGTCCAGGGCAGGCCGGCTTTGCGCCAGCCGTTCTTGGTATTGCGATGCTGCTGCTCGTCCTTGTCGCCTTCGAAGCCTTCGAGAACATTGTAGGCTTCGCGCCAGCCGGCCTGCATCGCCGCATCCGCCGCCGAGTGCGAGCGGGCGCCCGAGCGGCAGATGAACATGACCGGCTCGTCCTTGTCGGCGATGGCCGCCAGCTCCGCGATGAACTCGGGATTGGGCCGGTTGCCCGGCCAGGTCTGCCACTCGATCGCCGCGGCGCCCGGAATGCGGCCAACGTAGACGACCTCGGGCCGGGTCCGCACGTCGACCAGGCGGGCACCGGCCTGCATCAGGCGGTGAGCCTCCTCGGGCAGCAGGGCTCCCGCGTACCGCACCCCGAGCTTCCGCCCGCGCTCGGCGGCCGCTTTCTTGATCTCTTCCACCACCGGGCATTCTAAGGGTGCAGGGGTGTGCACCCCGGTTGTGCGCGGCGGCGCTTGATGCCCCCATAGGGTGCACCGGCCGCGGTTAGAATTCCCGCCTGCTCCTAGGACGAGCGTGGCATGGAATCTGCTGAACCGCCGCACTACACCGCCTAACCAAACCAGCGACAACCCGACAGCGAGGAGATAGCGCAATGGCGACGACGCCTGACGATGTATTGAAGCTCATCAAGGACAAGGAAGTGAAGTTCGTCGACTTGCGCTTCACCGACACGCGCGGCAAGGAGCAGCACGTCACCGTGCCGGTCCGATACTTCGCCAAGGACAAGTTCGAGGCGGGCCACGCCTTCGACGGCTCGTCGATCGCCGGCTGGAAGGGAATTCAGGCATCGGACATGCTGCTCATGCCGGATGCGTCGTCGGCACGCATGGATCCGTTCACCGACGAGCCGGTGCTCAACATCACGTGCGACGTGTACGAGCCGATGGACGGCAAGCCCTACGACCGCGATCCGCGCTCGATCGCGAAGCGCGCCGAGACCTATCTCAAATCCACCGGGCTGGGCGAGGTGTCCTACTTCGGCCCGGAGCCCGAGTTCTTCATCTTCGACGGCGTCACCTGGAGCGTCGACATGTCCGGGTGCTTCGTGAAGATCAAGTCCGAGGAAGCGCCGTGGTCCTCGGGCATCGACTATGAATCGGGCAACATGGGGCACCGCGCGCCGGTGAAGGGCGGCTACTTCCCGGTCCCGCCGATCGACACGCTCGGCGATATCCGCAACGCCATCTCGCTCGCGCTCGAGCAGCAGGGCGTCGAGGTCGAGGTGCATCACCACGAGGTGGCGGCGGCGGGCCAGTGCGAGATCGGCACGCGCTTCGCGCCGCTTGTGCAGCGCGCCGATTGGATGCAGATCCTCAAGTACACGGTCTGGAACGTCGCCCACTCCTACGGCAAGACGGCGACCTTCATGCCGAAGCCGGTCGTCGGCGACAACGGCTCGGGCATGCATGTGCACCAGTCGGTATGGAAAGGCGGCAAGAACCTCTTCGCCGGCAACGGCTACGGCGGGCTTTCCGAGTTCGCGCTGCACTACATCGGCGGCATCATCAAGCATGCCAAGGCGCTGAACGCCATCACCAACCCGGGAACCAACTCGTACAAGCGGCTCGTCCCGGGCTTCGAGGCGCCGATCAACCTGGCGTACTCGGCGCGCAACCGTTCCGCGGCCTGCCGCATTCCGTACGTCTCGAGCCCCAACGCGCGGCGCGTCGAGGTGCGCTTCCCCGATCCGACGGCCAACGCTTATCTCGCGTTCGCCGCGATGCTGATGGCCGGCCTCGACGGCGTGCAGAACAAGATCCATCCCGGAGACCCGATCGACAAGGACCTCTATCACCTCCCGCCGGAAGAGGCGAAGAAGGTGCCGAACGTCTGCGCGTCGCTCGAGCAGGCGCTCTCGTGCCTGGAGGACGACCATGCATTCCTGACTCGCGGCGGCGTCTTCTCCGAGGACTTCCTCGAGTCTTACATCGCGCTGAAGAACGAGGAGCTGACGCGCTTCCGGATGACCACCCATCCGGTGGAATTCGACATGTATTACGCCGCGTAAGCGGAATCTCGGCTCGAGCGTTAAAGAAGGGGCGGGCGCCGTCATGGCGACGCCCCTTTTTACTTCGTTTGCTAGACTGTTAGCGCATGCACCAGCATCGAGCATGGGTCCTCTTCGGCGCGCTCCTCGCGACGGCGGCGCACGCCCAGACCGGCCCGGTGACCGAGATCTGGAAGTGCCGCGACGCCGACGGCCGGTGGACGTACACCAATGACAAGGCCGAGGCCGAGCGGCGGAAGTGCGAAGTGGTGACGCGCCAGATCAACGTCGCGCCGACGCCGCAGGCAGCGCCGCGTCCCGCTGCACCGGCGTCTCGGCCGAGCGGCTTTCCACGCGAGAGCGCTTCGGAACGCGCCAGCCGCACCGAAAGCTCGCGCGAGATCCTCGAGAAGGAGCTCGCCACCGAGGAGGCGGCGCTCGCCAAGGCGAAGCAGGATCTCGCCGCCCAGGAGGCGGTGCGCTACGGCGACGAGCGCAACTATGCGCGGGTGATCGAGCGCCTGCAGCCGTACAAGGACAGCGTAGAGACGCACGAGAAAAACATCGACGCGCTCAAGCGTGAGCTGAACAACCTGCGCTAGTGGCCCCCTTGCCCGGGCTTGCGCATTTCCCCGGCCTCGACCTGCTCGCCACCGCCGTGGTGGTGCTCGACGACGAGTTCGTCATCCGCTACGCCAATCCGGCTGCCGAAAACCTGCTCTCCACCGGCGCGAAGAGCCTGAACGGCCAGGCGTTCCTCGCCCTCTTCGAAGAGCGGGAAGCGCTCGAGCGCACGCTCGTCGAGGCGCGCACGAGCCACTGGGATTACTCCGCGCAGAACGCCACCTACGCGCGCACGCATCTCCAGCTTTCCTGCGTGGTGACGCGCGTGGACGCGCCGGGAATGGCGCTGCTCGTCGAGCTGCGTCCGATCGAGCAACAGCTGCGCATGGCGCGCGAGGAGCGCATTGCCGCCGAGCAGCAGGCGAACCGCGAGCTGATCCGGAACTTGGCGCACGAGATCAAGAACCCGCTGGGCGGGCTCCGCGGCTCGGCGCAGCTGCTCGAGCGCGAGCTCGATCGCCCGGAGCTGCGCGAGTACACGCAGATCATCATCAAGGAAGCCGATCGGCTGCAGAAGCTGATGGACCGCATGCTGACGCCGCATCGCGCGCCGCGCATCGAGCCGGTCAGCGTGCACGAGGTGCTGGAGCGGGTGCGAAGCCTCGTCGAGGCGGAGTTCGGCGTCGAGGTTCGCCGCGACTACGATCCGAGCCTGCCCGACATCCTCGCCGATCGCGAGCAGCTGATCCAGGCGGTGCTCAACATCGCGCGCAATGCCGCCCAGGCGGGAGCCAGGCACATCGAGTTCAGAAGCCGCGCGGTACGCCAGATCACGCTGCTCCGGCAGCGCTATCGCCTGGCATTAGAATTGCAAATCATCGACGACGGCCCGGGCGTGCCGGAGGAGATCCAGGAACGGATCTTCAATCCGCTGGTGTCCGGGAGGGAAGGCGGGACCGGCCTGGGACTCTCGCTCGCGCAGACGTTCGTGCAGTATCACCACGGCGTCGTCGAGTTCGAGTCCCGACCCGGCCGCACCATATTCAGGATCCTGCTGCCGCTCTTATGAAACCGGTCTGGATCGTCGACGACGACCGCTCCATCCGCTGGGTGATCGAGAAGGCGCTTTCGCGCGAGGGCATCGCCTTCGACTCGTTCGCCTCCGCGCAGGAGGCGCTGCGCGCGCTCTCGCAGGGCGCCCCCGAGGTGCTCGTCTCCGACATCCGCATGCCCGGCCTCTCGGGGCTCGAGCTGCTCAACGCGATGAAGCAGCGCTATCCGGCCGTTCCGGTCATCGTCATGACCGCCTTCTCCGATCTCGATTCCGCGGTCGCCGCTTTCCAGGGCGGCGCCTACGAGTATCTCGCCAAGCCCTTCGACGTCGACCAGGCGGTCGACCTTATCCGCCGCGCGCTCGAGGAAAGCCGCCGCGAGGCGCAGGTGAGCGAGCCGCCGGGTGCGGCGCCCGAAATCCTCGGCCAGGCGAGCGCGATGCAGGAAGTGTTTCGCGCCATCGGCCGGCTGTCGCAATCGAGCGCCACGGTGCTGATCACGGGGGAGTCGGGCACCGGCAAGGAGCTGGTGGCGCGCGCGCTGCACCGGCACAGTGCGCGCGCGGCGAAGCCGTTCGTGGCGATCAACACCGCGGCGATGCCCAAGGACCTCCTCGAGTCGGAGCTCTTCGGCCACGAGCGCGGCTCGTTCACGGGCGCGCAGCAGCAGCGGCGCGGCCGCTTCGAGCAGGCCGAAGGCGGCACGCTGTTCCTCGACGAGATCGGCGACATGCCGCCCGAGCTGCAAACGCGGCTGCTGCGCGTGCTGTCGGACGGCACGTTCTATCGCGTCGGCGGACACCAGCAGATCAAGGCCAACGTGCGCGTCATCGCCGCCACGCATCAGAACTTGGAGAGCCGCGTGCGCGAAGGCGCCTTCCGCGATGACCTGTATCACCGGCTGAACGTCATCCGCCTGCGTCTGCCCAGCCTGCGCGAGCGCGTCGAGGACATTCCCCTGCTCGCGCGGCATTTCCTGGCGACGAGCGCGCGGCAGCTCGGCGTGGAGCCGAAGCGCCTGTCGGAGGACGCGATGGCGCATCTCGCGCGCCTCGCTTTTCCGGGCAACGTGCGCCAGCTCGAGAACCTCTGTCACTGGCTGACCGTCATGGCGCCGGGGCAGGTGATCGACGTACCCGACCTGCCCGCCGACTTCCGCGAAGGCGCGCCGGCGGCCGCAGACTGGGTGGCGGCGCTCGAGCACGAGGCCGAGCGGCGTCTCGCGCGCGGCGACACGGCGATCCTCGACTCGCTGACGCGTCAGTTCGAGCGCGCGCTCATCATTCGCGCGCTCGCGCGCACGGGCGGGCGGCGCATCGAAGCGGCGAACCTGCTCGGCATGGGTCGCAACACGATCACTCGCAAGATCGCCGAGCTCGGGATCGAGGAAGAAAAACCGACGCCGGAAGCCGAGCCCCGTTCCTAAGAAGCGCCAAGTAAGTCGTTCCCGCGAAAGCGGGAACCCATTTAGGAAAAAGAAAACTGGGCCCCCGCCTTCGCGGGGGCGACGGACTCGCCGCTTTTGAAGAGTCTCTTAGGCGGTCTTTTTCGCCTTCGCCGGCGCGGCGGCTGCCGCCGGCTGCGCCTTGCGATTCTCCTCGAGCTTAGCGTCCACGAGCCGCACCACCTCGTCGAGTGCGGCGAGGCGCTCGCCCTTTTGCGCGGCGATGATCTGCACCAGGCGGTCGACGCGCTCGATGTTCGGCGCGCCGCCGAAGAGCGCGCGGGCGGCCGACGACGGGCTCGCCAGTCCATTGGCTGCGGCGGCGTACTTCTCGAACGGCACCAGGTCCTTCTCGTCCGCGCCGAGCGACACGCAAAGCCGCACCACCCAGTTATAGACGCTGCGCGAGGTCTCGAGGTCGCTGTGCACCGCCTCCTTGATGGGGCGCATGCCCTGGGCCGTGATACAGCGGTAGTTGCCCGCGATCAGCATCGCCCATTTCGCGAGCGGCACGAACACCGACTCGTGCACCCTGAGCTTTACGGGCAGCTCCATTCCGTCGAAGCGCGCACGCTCGATGTCCGCTTCGAGCTCGCGCAAGAGCTTCGTATGCTTCTCGGAGGGGAAGCGCGCCGACTTGAAGTTGGTCGGCAGCCGTACCTGCAGCACGTTGAGCTTTTCCTCGGGCGGCCGGAACGCTTGCGGGTCCGGGCTGCACAGCGTCATGAGCTGCGGATCGAAGCCGTCCCAGACGGCCGCGTCCGTGTAGGCCGCGCGCAGCTTCGCCAGGTCGAGCCCCGGGACGCGGGCGAGATAGGTGAGCGGCGGCATGTTCATGATCGACATGCACGGCACCTTCGCCTTGGCGATCGCCTGCATCAGCTCGCGCACGCCGGGTGAGCGGTACTGCGGCTCCTGCATCGCGAGCGCGACCAGCTCGTAATCGGCCGGGTTGATCGCCGACGGCACGTCGGCGGAGAGCTTGCCCGGCAGCCTGCGCGAGTCGACTTCGACCAGCCCTTCCCGGCCTTTGACCGGCAGGCGCACCCGCGTGCCGTCCTTGTTGATGAGCTCGGCTTCGTGCGGCAGGCAGACCAGCTTCACGGTATGCCCGGCGAGCAGCAGCTTGGTGGCGAGCAGCGACCCGTAGGACGCGCCGAGGATCAGGATTCGATGGGCATTTTGCATCGTGAAATCTCACATTGCTTGGCGGGAAGGCGCGAGCCTACTCCGTTCGGACCGGCATTTCATGTTGCGGCGCAGAATTGCGGTTCATAAAATCGGCTCATGCCGACCTCCGTCCTGGAAGACAAAGCCATCGCCGTCAGCGGCCGCATGACGCCCGCCTTCGGCGAGATCCTCACCGAAGAGGCGCTCGAGTTCGTCGCGCGGCTGCATCGCAAGTTCGAGCCGCGCCGCCAGGAGCTGCTCGCGCGCCGCGCGCAGCGGCAAAAGGAGTTCGACGCCGGGAAGTTGCCCGACTTCCTGCCGGAAACGAAAGCCGTTCGCGAGGGCGAATGGAAAGTCGGCGCACAGCCGCGCGATCTCCTCGATCGCCGGGTCGAGATCACCGGGCCCACCGACCGGAAGATGGTCATCAACGCGCTCAATTCCGGGGCGTCGACGTTCATGGCCGACTTCGAGGACGCGAACTGCCCGACCTGGCGCAACATGCTCGACGGTCAGGTCAACCTGCGCGACGCGGTACGGCGCACGATCGGCTTCGAGCAGGGCGGCAAGCAGTATCGTCTGAACGACACCACGGCGGTCCTGATCCCGCGCCCGCGCGGCTGGCACCTGGACGAGAAGCACGTCAAGGTCGACGGCCAGGTCGTGTCCGGGGCGATCTTCGACTTCGCGCTCTACTTCTTCCACAACGTCCGGGAGCTGCTGGCGCGCGGCTCGGGGCCGTATTTCTATCTGCCGAAGATGGAGTCGCATCTCGAGGCGCGGCTCTGGAACGACATCTTCGTCTTCGCACAGAATGAGCTGAAGATGCCGCAGGGGACGATCAAGGCGACGGCGCTCATCGAGACCGTGCTCGCCGCCTTCGAGATGGACGAGATCCTCTACGAGCTGCGCAGCCACTCCGCGGGCCTCAACATCGGCCGCTGGGACTACATCTTCTCCTGCATCAAGAAGTTCCGCGCCAACCAGGAGTTCTGCCTGGCCGACCGCAGCCAGGTGACGATGCTCGCGCCCTTCATGCGCGCCTACGCGCTGCTCCTCGTCAAGACCTGCCACCGCCGCGGCGCGCCGGCGATGGGCGGCATGGCGGCGCAGATCCCGATCAAGAACGATGCCGCGGCTAACGAGGCGGCGCTCGAGAAGGTGCGCCAGGACAAGCTGCGAGAGGTCACCGACGGCTGCGACGGCACCTGGGTCGCTCACCCGGGCCTGGTGCCGGTGGCGAAGGCGGTCTTCGACGAGCACATGCGCGAGCCCAACCAGTACGGCCGCCTGCGGCCGGACGTCCAGGTCACGGCGAAAGACCTGCTCGACTTCAAGCCGGAGAAGCCGATCACCGAGGCTGGGCTGCGCAACAACATCTCGGTCGGCATCCAGTATCTCGGCGCCTGGCTCGCCGGCAACGGCTGTGTGCCCGTGTACAACCTAATGGAAGACGCCGCCACCGCGGAGATCTCGCGCTCGCAGATCTGGCAGTGGATCCGCTCGCCGAAGGGCGTGCTCGAGGACGGGCGCAAAGTCAGCGTCGAGCTGTTCAGGGAGCTCCTCGCCGACGAGCTCGCGAAGGTGAAGTCGATGGGCGGCGAGGGCCGGTACGACGAGGCGGCGAAGCTGTTCGACCGCCTGACGGCCGACGAGCGCTATGTAGAATTCCTGACGCTCCCGGCCTATCAGCTGATCGACTGAAATTCTCGGTTTTTTCCGTGAACGACCACCATCCGCGGCTCGCGCGGACGGTGCGGCAGCTCTATGCGCAGGTTATGCAGCAGTGCGAGCTCGCCGAGCGTCTCGGCTACGACGCTTTCTTCTGCGCCGAGCACCATTTCCACGAGTACGGGGTGGTCCCCGACCCGGCGGTCATGCTCTCGGCGCTCGCGCAGCGCACGCGGCGCATCGGCCTCGGCACGGCGATCTCGATCCTCACCTTCCACGATCCGCGGCACATCGCCGAGAGCTACGCCATGGTCGACATGAT
>DASQYN010000649.1:0-4899 GCA_035639215.1 Burkholderiales bacterium | reverse complement strand
CAGGCTCGTCGACCTCGACTCGCCCGCCGCGCTGGTCTCCCGGCACATGGGCGAGGCGCCGGTAGAGGAGGAAGTGCGGCCCGGGGTCGTCTGGCGCCGATCGGCGAACCTCGAGGACGTGTACCTGAAGGTCACGGGTAGCCGCCTGGGGGCGGGAGGCGAGGCTCCATGAGAATCCCCGACGCAGCATGGAGCATCGGCTGCGTATGGCTGCGCTACTACGCGGTGTTCCGCAAGAGCCTCGCCTACTACCTCGTCACCACTTTCGCCGAGCCTTTCTTCTATCTGCTCGCCTTCGGCCTGGGGGTCGGCAGCCTGGTGGGCTCGATGCACGTCGCGGGCGTCGACATCTCGTACCGGCGCTTCATCTTCTCCGGCATTCTCGGCCAGACGGTCCTCTTCCAGGCGTTCTACGAAGCTTCCTATGGCGCGTTCGTGCGCATGTACTACCAGAAAATCTTTCAGGCGATGGCGGTGACGCCGATCACGCTCTCGGAAGTGCTCTGGGGCGAGCTGCTTTGGGACGCGACGAAGGCGACCGCGGCGGCCGAGGTCATCGCCGCGATCGGCGTGGCGACGGGCGACTTCCCGCGGCTCGCGCCGCTCGCCATCCTGCCGGTCGCGGCGGCGAGCTCGCTCCTTTTCGCGGCGATGGGCCTCGCCGTGGCCGCGCGCTCGCGCACCATCGACGAGATCTCCTATCCGCAATACCTCGTCGTCTTTCCGATGTTCCTCTTCTGCGGCGTCTTCTACCCGGTGGAGAGCCTGCCCGCGCCGCTGCCGTGGCTGGCCTGGGCGCTGCCGCTCACGCCGGTCAACTCGCTCCTTCGCTCGCTCACCGTCGGCTTCTCCTTCCAGCCCTGGGCTGCCGTGCTGCTCGCCGCGTGGCTCGTGCCGGTCGTGGTGGTGAGCCGCCGCGCCATGTTCGGGCGCCTGGTGAAATAGCATGGACTGGATGCTCTTCGAGCAGCTCGACCGCCTGCGCCGGGCGCAGGGCGCGCTGCTCGACGCCGGCGGCTGGCGCTCGCGCGAAGCGCCCTACCGGGTCGTGCACGAGCAGGCCGGCATCGCGCTGCGGCGTTATGACGGCGGCGAAGGATCGCCGGTCGTGCTCATCGTCCCGGCACCGATCAAGGGCCCCTATCTGTGGGACCTGGATCCCGAGGTGAGCGTCGTGCGCCGCCTGCTCGAGCGCGCGCTGCAGGTGTACGTCTTGGAATGGCGCGCCGCGCCGCCGGACTACGGCCTCGAGCAGTACGGCGAGCGCCTGATTGTTGGCTGCCTCGACGCGGTCGGCGCCGCGCGCGCCGTGCTGCTTGGGCATTCACTCGGCGGCCTGCTTGCGGCGATCTTCGCTACGCTGCATCCCGAGCGCGTGTCGGGACTCGGCCTCCTCGCTGCGCCGCTGCATTTCGGCGCCGACACGCCGGTGCTCAACGCCCTCGTCGCCGAGCTCAATATCGAGGCGCTTCCCGACTCGCTTCCCGGATCGTTCCTCAGTGTCGCAAGCGCCAATGCGGCGCCCGCCGTGTTCGGCGTCGAGCGCGCGCTCGACGCCGCCCTGAGCGCCGCCGACCCGGTGCGCCTGCGCATCCACCTGCTGGTCGAGCGCTGGAGCCTCGACGAGCTCGCGCTGCCGCGCCGCCTCGTCGCCGAGCTCGCGACGCAGTGCATCCGCGACGACCGCTTCGTTCGCGGCGCGCTGCAGATCGGGGGACGCATCGCGGCGCCCTCGCGCCTGGAAGCGCCGGTGCTCTGCGTCATGGACAACGGCTGCCCGCTCGTCCCGCCCGCTGCGATCCTGCCCTTCCTCGACGCCGTGGCGAGCCGCGACAAGACCGTGCTCGCCTACGAGCGCGACGTCGGCGTCGCGCTCCAGCATGTCGGGCCGCTCGTCGCGCGCAGCGCGCACGCGCATCTCTGGCCGCGCATCCTCGACTGGATCGAGCGCGTCGGAGCGCCCGCGTGAACGATTCGGACTGCGTCGCGTTCCTGCAATGGGCACTGCCGCAGCTTGGCCTCGAGTGGCGCGGCTTCCGCAAGGTGCGCCGCCAGGTGTGCCGGCGCGTGGCGGCGCGCGTGCGCAGCATCGGCCTTGCCGCCATGGCCGCCTACCGCGAACGGCTCGCATCCGATCGTGCGGAATGGCCGACGCTCGCCCGCCTGTGCACGATCCCGATCTCGCGCTTCTACCGCGACCGCGAGGTGTTCGACGACCTCGGCTCCGCCGTCATTCCCGCGCTTGCCGACGCGGCGCGCCGCCGCGGCGGGGACGAGCTCGAATGCTGGAGCGCGGGCTGCGCTTCCGGCGAAGAGCCCTACACGCTGGCGCTGCAATGGCGCATGACGCTCGCGTCGCGCTTCCCGGAGCTCGGCCTGCGGGTGCTCGGCACCGACGTGGATGCCACGCTGCTCCAGCGCGCGCGCCGCGTGCTATCGCTCGAGCAGCCTGGAAGCGCTGCCCACGGGTTGGCGCGAGGCCGCGTTCGACGCGCGGCAAGCTTTTCTGCCTGCGCGAGGCCTTTCGCGCCGGCATCGAGCTCGAGCGGCAGGACCTCCTCGCCGAGCTGCCGCAGCGGGCGTTCGACCTGGTGCTCTGCCGCAACATGGCCTTTACCTATTTCAGCGACGAGCGCGCCCGCCTCGCGCTCGAGCGCCTGGCGAGCCGGCTGCGCTTCGGCGGCGCGTTTGTCCTCGGCCTGCACGAGCGCCTGCCGGCTTCGAGCGCCGCCTTCGAGCCCTGGCCCGGCTGCCGCGCCGTGTTCCGGCTACGCGCGCCGGTTTGATTCTCCTCAAGGCGTCGCCTTCACGCCGGCGGCACGATTCGCCCCAGGAGGTTTGCCATGCGTACTCCATTGCGCCAACGAAGGCGCGCGCGCTTTCCCGGGACTGAGCGCGCGCCATGAAGCCCGAGTTGATCGACGCCGTCTGGCAGCGCGGCCGGGTGATGCCCGAAGCGGATCCGCAGCAGTGGCGGCAGGACGAGTGCGGCGCGTGGATCCGGCGCGAGCACTTCAGCCGCGAGGACAGCGATTTCGGCTGGAAGATCGAGGCCGTCCTTCCCGGCGCCGCGCAGTCGACCGAAGCGCTGCGGCCGTTTCACTGGCGCAACGGCTACGACGTCGCGAACCGAAGCCTGCGCCGCCGCATCACCGCGGATCGCGCGAACGTTCCCGCCGAGAAGTACGCCACCCCGCCGCGCAACCGCAGCGTCTAGTCAGCGCGCCGCGCGCGACCAGATAAGCTCGACGTCGCGCCACACCGCGCGCACGCGGTGAAACGGCACTCGGTGCACCGAGCCGTCCTCCTCGACGGCCTCGAAGCTCGATTCTTGTCCAGCCGAAAAATGGATCCGCTCGAGCGGCAAGCGAACCAGGGCACTTCGCTGGTGGTCGAGATAGCCGATCTCGAAGCGGGCGGCGCCGAAATCCGCGTCCCAACGGATGCGTGCGAGCAGCTCGTGGATGGGGATCATCGTCTTTTGTCGGAATTATTTACAGCAGAAGTGGCGGCCCGAGCGACGATTCGACCAACTCCATGATGTGAAAGACCCAAGATGCCTGGCACGATGTCTGCTGACGGGAATGACAGCAGCACGATAAGACCATAGTCGGAAGTGCAACGGGAGGGTCAATGCATCTTCGATGCTCTTCTTTCGCTCTCGTGGCCGCCGCCATAGGGTTCGCCAGCGCGGCGCACGCCGATCCGCTCGAGCTCGGGCTCGGCATCGTCAACCCGAACGTGAGCGGGAACTTCGGCACCGGGCTGTCGCTTTCGGGAGGGAAGGTGCTGATCGGCGCGCCCACGGATGCGACGACGGGCACCAACAGCGGCCGGGCCTACGTGTACGACTCGACGTCAGGCGCCCTTCTCCAAACCTTTGAGAACCCCACACCCGCATCGAACGACCAATTCGGAGGAGCGGTATCGTTGTCCGGCAACCGAGCGCTCGTGGGCGCGCAGAACGACGCGTTGGGCGGCAGCAGTTCCGGGGCAGCCTACGTCTTCGACGTCACCTCGGGCACGCTCATCCGCACTCTGCCGAACCCGGGCCCGCTACCGAACATCGTCGATAATTTCGGGCATTCGGTGGCGCTCGCCGGCAACCGGGCGCTCGTCTCGGCGATCGGCGACGACCGGGGCGCCTCGAACGCGGGCGCGGCGTACCTGTTCGACACCGACACGGGCGCGATCCTGCAGACATTCCTGAATCCGACTCCGCAGAGCGGCGACGCTTTCGGCTTCGACGTGGCGCTGTTCGGCAACCGTGCGCTCATTTCGACGGTCAGCGACGATACCGCGGCGTTGAATGCGGGCGCGGTCTATCTGTTCGACACGACGAACGGCAGCTTGCTCCATACGTTCCTGAACCCGACGCCGGAGCTGAATAATGTCTTCGGCAACAACGACAATTTCGGCTTCTCGGTAGCGTTGTCGTCGACGCGAATCGCGATCGGCGCCCCGAACGAAAACGTCAATGGCTTCCACAACGGCGCCGTCTATCTCTACGACCTTGCGACGTTCGACCTTCTCGATACGCTGCTGATCCCCACGCCGAACAAGGACACCGAAGAGTTTCTCGGCAACGATGTCGCATTGTCGGACGACTACGTTCTGAGCGGCGCGCCGTTCCGGAACTTCGGCCCCGCGGTCTCGCAAAAGGACATCGGGGCCGCGTTTCTCTTCGACGCGCTGAACGGCGATTTCCTGCAAGAGATCGACGATATCGCGCCGAGCAACTCGGATAGGTTCGGCTGGTCCGTCGCGCTCGACGGCAGCGATGCCGCGATCGCCGCGACGACCGACCTGGTCGGCACGACGCCGCGAGGCCAGGTATTCACGTACCAAGCCGCGGCGACGGTGCCCGAGCCCGGCACATTGCTGCTGGTGGCGGGCGGC